>UQPP01000006.1 GCA_900543025.1 uncultured Collinsella sp. | reverse complement strand
CATGCCGCCGAAGTTGAAAGGCAGATTGCCGCGCTGGCGGGTTTGCAGCGTCGACCGGTTACGCGGTTTGGTAAAACCGCGTAACTAAATAAGCTTGAAGCCCTTGCGCTTACCCACAGAAAGGGTGTCGCCCAGCTTGAGGGCGCTGGGATCGATGTTATAGCTCTTGGGAGCCACGGCCTTGCCGTTGATTTTGACGCCGCCGCCGTCGATATCGCGACGAGCCTGGCCGGCGCTCGCCGAAAGACCCAAGTCCTTGAGCAGGCCGGCGAGGTAGATTTGGCCCTCGTCGTTAACAGTCAGCTCAACGTGCTTCTCGGGGAAGTCGGCGAGCTGGCCCTCCTTGAACACGCGGTCGAACTCAGCCTGAGCCTCGTCGCCGGCACCGGCGCCGTGGTAGGTGTCGCACAGGTCGCGACCCAGAGCGCGCTTGAGCTCATAGGGATCGGCAGAGCCGTCGGCCAGGGCGGCGTCGATCTTGTCGACCTCGGCCGGGGTGAGCGAGCTAGCCAGACGATAGTACTTGCCGATCATCTCGTCGGGGATGGACATGGTCTTGCCGAACATGTCCTTGGGCGCGTCGGTCAGGCCGATGTAGTTGCCGTATGACTTGGACATCTTGCGCACGCCGTCGGTACCCTCGAGCAGCGGCATGGTGAGCGCGATCTGCGGCTCCATGCCCATCTTCTCCATGAGCTCACGGCCGGCGAGCAGGTTGAAGAGCTGATCGGTGCCGCCCATCTCGACGTCGGCCTTGATCTGCACGGAGTCGAAAGCCTGCATCACGGGATACAGGAACTCATGCAGGGCGATCGGCGTCTGAGACTGGTAGCGCTTGGTAAAGTCGTCGCGCTCGAGGATGCGGGCGACGGTGAACTTGGAGCACACCTGCAGCAGACCGGCCAGATCCATCGAAAGAATCCAGTCGCCGTTGTGCACGATGGTGGTCTTCTCGGGATCCAGGATCTTCATGGCCTGACTCACGTAGGTCTCGGCGTTGGCCTCGATCTGCTCCTGCGAAAGCTGCGGACGGGTGGAGTTCTTGCCCGAGGGGTCGCCGATCAACGCGGTGCCGTTGCCGATGATGAGGGTGACGTTGTGGCCCAGGTCCTGGAACTGACGCATCTTGCGCAGCGGCACGGCATGGCCCAGGTGCAGGTCGGGGCTGGTGGGGTCGACGCCGAGCTTGATGTTGAGGGGCTCGCCCTTCTCAAGCTTCTTGCGAAGGTCGGCCTCGGGAACGATCTGCGCGGCGCCCGAGGTGATGATACGCATTTGCTCGTCAACAGACAGCATTGGGTATCCTCCTTTTGCTATAGCACCCTCGCCGAAAACGGCGGTGCTGGAAGTCCATAAACTCTCTTATGATAACAAACTGACGCGACGCGGCACCTACGACAGGAAAATCCTCGTCCTGCCGCATGCGTCAATGGCAACTGGCAGACGTGTACCGTCACGCTCGACCAGATAGCGTGCCTGCCGACGACGCAAGCAGTCGCGGCAACGGACCTGTCCCGTCGCATCGGTGGCGCAGACGCCCTCGGCGGTCAGCAGGCAGTGCTCGCACACCATAAGCTCGGGACGGTCGGCGTCGACCGGACCCAAGACGCCGGGTTCAGCAGCCAGTTCGGCAATACGCTCCGCATCATTGCCGAGCAACTCGGCCGGCAAGTACACCCGCCCCGCACCGAGTCCGCGCAGCCAGGTAAGCGTGGCCCGATTCGCGCAGAACACCGGCGCCGCCACGTCAAACGTCACGCCCAGCTCGCGAGCGATCACCACCTGTCCCAGGTTGCGGCAGACGACGCGCCCGGCACGCTGCATCAGTGAGCGGGTCCAGTCAGCGTCACTCGCGCGGCACACCTCGTCAAGCACCACAACGGCGTCGGACAAATCGAGTTCTCCGCGCGGGTCGGCATCCATCAGCTGCCAAGCAAAAACCATGCGAGTGGGAACCGCGCACTCCACCAACTCCGTCGACGCACCGCCATCCACCACAACGTCCTCAAAGGGCAGTACCTCAACGGCACGTGCAACGGGCGCAATCGCATCCGCCTCGGCCCGCATGCGCTCCAACACCGCCGCCGTCTGATCCAACACGCCGGCGCTGCGAATCAGGTATACCTCGCAGCCCGTGTCCACCTTACGCTTGCAATGCACGACGACGCGCTTCCCCGCTGCGGCATCCACCGGGCAGGGCACCTGCGGCCAGCGCTTGGGCACATCGGGACGCGCGTCGACACCCGGATAAAACCGGATCTCGAGCGTGTCACCCGCCGCCACGGCGGCGTCGAGCTCAACGGTCACCTCTTCGTGGCCCACAGCGACCAAACGCCCCACGCGCACGCCCTGATTAATTGCGCGCTCAAAGCTCATCAGCTCGGCACCCGAACGCCCTCGCAGGTACGCATCGGTAAACCCACGGTTAAACGACCTTCCCAGCTCGCGCTCAAGCTCTTCCACGGCACCGGGATCCCACGCGCCGTCGCACAGCATATCGAGTGCCCGGCGCCACACCCGCACCACGTTGAATACGTAATCGGGGTTCTTCATGCGCCCCTCGATCTTGAGCGACGCCACGCCGGCATCTACAAGCTCGGGCAGATGCGCAATACCCAGATAGTCGCGCGGGCACAACAGGCGATCCCCTTCGACGGCGACAACGCTCTGCCCCGCCTCGTCCACCAGGTCGTACGCCAGACGGCACGGCTGCGTGCAGTCGCCGCGCATCGCCGAGCGCCCACGCCGCAGGGCCGAGAACTCGCACGCCCCCGAATAGCCGATGCAAATCGCACCGTGGCAGAATACCTCGATGGGCACGCCCGTGGCACATAGCGCCGCAATCTCGTCGACCGTCAGCTCGCGCGCCGTCGTCACACGCTCGACCCCCAGCTCATCGGCGGCAAGCCGCACGGCGCCTTCGCTATGAACGCCCGCCTGCGTAGACAGGTGAATCTCGACCCCTGGAATCGCCGCGCTCAGCGCGCAGGCCAACCCGGCATCGGCCACAATCAGAGCATCGGCGCCCAGCTCCAGTGCATGAGCTCCCAGCGCCACCGCATCGGACAGCTCATCGTCAAACACGAACACGTTGAGCGTCACGTACACGCGCACGCCATGGGCATGCGCCACGGCACAACCGCGCGCAAACTCGTCATCCGTAAAGCCATGCGCGCTCACGCGGGCGTTAAAGCCGCCCAACCCCGCATAGATGGCATCGGCACCCGCGGCGATGGCCGCAAGCATCTGGTCGAGCCCGCCCGCCGGCGCCAGCAGCTCGGGCAGCGCCGCACCGGCAGCATCCAATCCAGTCTCGTATTGTCCGCTCGGCCCCATCGCCCGAATCGCCATCGGCAAACTCCTTACCAAGGTATGCATTCACTCTGAAAAATGCCGTCTTCCAGCATACACGAGGCCTCGCGCGCCCCGTTTGGTTTATCGTGTAATAACTTATGTCCATCCTGCCTCGACGGCACATCCACCGTCCGGCACGACATACCTGGAGGTCAATATATGGGTCCTCGCCAACGACAGGGACGCAGCCGTTCAAAGACGCATGCCCTGCCCATAATCCTGCTCTCGTTTTTGGGCTTTCTGCTTATTGCGGGCGTGGCGTTTGGCATCGGCATGGTCGGCAACGTCAACCGCTGGCTGTCCGATCTGCCCGACTACACCGACGCCAACGCGTATCTGGTGAGCGAGCCCACCGAGATCGTCGACTGCAACGGCAACAAGATCGCGAGCTTCTACACGCAAAACCGCAAGTCCATCACCAAGGACGAGGTCTCCCCCTACGTGCTGCAGGGCACCGTTGACGTCGAGGACGAGCGCTTCTACGAGCACGGCGGTATCGACCTGTGGGGTATCGCGCGTGCTGCGGTGGCAACCCTCGGCGGCGGGCACGAAGGCGCCTCGACTATCACCCAGCAGCTGGTGCGCAACACCATCCTGCAGGAGGAGCAGTTCGACTCGACCATCGAGCGTAAGGTGCGCGAGGCCTACATCGCCGTCAAGATGGAGGACATGTACTCCAAAGACGAGATCCTCATGATGTACCTCAACACCATCTATTACGGCCACGGCGCCTACGGCATCGAGGCCGCAGCCGAGACCTATCTGTCCAAGAGCGCCGCCGACCTCACCCTGAGCGAGGCCGCGCTGCTCATCGGCCTTCCCAACTCGCCCTCGCAGTACGACCCCACGGTCAACCCCGACCTGGCGCTGTCCCGTCGCAACAAGGTCCTCGACAACATGTTGCGTCTGGGCCACATTACGCAGGAGGAGCACGATGCCGCACAGGCCGAGCCCATCACCCTCAACGTGACCGAAATCTCGGGCAGCGGCGTCGACGTATACTCGCAGCCCTACTTTGTCGCCTATGTTAAGCAGCTGCTGGAGCAGGAGTTCTCGACCGACGTGCTCTTTAAGGGCGGCCTGACCGTCAAGACCACCATCGACCCCACGATGCAGCAGGTGGCAGAGAATGCCGTTCGCGAGCAGCTCGACACGCTCTCGCTCGACGGCCTGGACATGGGCATGGTCGTCGTCGATCCCAAGACCGGCTACATCAAGTGCATGGTGGGCGGCTACGACTACAACGCCGACGAGAACCACGTAAACCATGCCACGGCCAAGCGTCCCGTCGGCTCTACCTTTAAGGCCTTTACGCTGGCAACTGCCATCCAAAACGGCATGAACCCCAACGTCACCCTCAACTGCAACTCGCCGCTCAAGGCCAAGGGCACCACGACCGAGGTCCAAAACTACGCCAACCATAGCTATGGCAACATCACGCTTAAGCAGGCAACGGCATACTCCTCCAACACCGGCTACATCCAGGTGGCAGAAGCCGTCGGCAACAGCAAGATCATCTCGCTCGTCAAAAAGCTCGGCATCGATCCCGCCAAGGACAACATCGAGGACGTTCCCGTCATGACGCTCGGCACCGGCTCGATCTCGCCGCTCGAGATGGCCGCCGCCTACGCGACGTTTGCCAACGGCGGCTACTATCGCCAGCCGATCGCCATCACCGAGATTGACTCTCGTACCGGTTCGGTGCTGTACCAGCACACCGACAATCCCTCACAGGTGCTTACCGAGGGCGAGGCCGCCGCGGTCACCGATGTTCTGTCCGGCGTCATGCAGGGCGGCGGTACGGGTGCTGCTGGCGCCCTGAGCGTCAACCAGCCCTATGCCGGCAAAACGGGCACCACCGACAACACCACCAACCTGTGGTTCTGCGGCTATACCCCGCAGCTGGCGTGCGCCCTGTGGACCGGTTATTCCGCAGGTGAGATCCCCATCCAAAAATACGGCACGGACCTGCTGGGCGACAGCACCAACCTGCCTGTCTTTAAGCGGTTTATGAACACCGTTCTGACCGGTACCGAGCGCGAGGAGTTTGCGACCGGAACGGCGCCCACCTACAAGAACAACAGCGTCTGGAAGTTCTACGGCACCAACAACACCAAGAAGACGGAGAACGACGACAAGGACGAGAACGAGGACAAAGAGGAAACCACCACAACGACTATCACGACGACCACGACCACCGAGACCACGGGCGGCGATACCACCGGCGGCACCGGTACGACCGGTGGCTCGACGGGCGGCTCCACTGGTGGTTCGACCGGCGGCGATGGCGGCACGCCTACGCCTACGCCTACGCCTACACCCACTCCCGACCCCTCGCCCACGCCTGACGATACGGTCGGCTAGAAATCATCCGGCCATAAGCAACAAGGCCCCCGAGCAGCTTATTAAACTGCTCGGGGGCCTTTTTAGTTTAAAGCGACCTGATGGGCGGTCTTTATACCGGCAGACAAAAAAGGGGGCACCGACCAACGTCGATACCCCTTACAAGCCACTATGTCAGCGCGCACGGTGCCGAGCGCACGACCCGCACGCCTACTTGCGAGAATTGCTCAGCTTATTGATCAGCGCCTCAAGACGCTCGCCGTCCTCGGCCGTCTGGGCAATAACCAAAATCGTATCGTTGCCGGCAAGCGAGCCAAGCACATCGGGCAGCTCTGCCGCATCAACGGCGGCGGCGATGCCGGAAGCCGTGCCAGGCTGAGCCTTGATCATAACCAGATTATCGGTGCGCAGAACGCCCGTTACGAGCTCGGAAACCATACGCTGCAGGTGCAGGTCCTCTGCCAGAACATAGATGCCCTCAGGGAGCTTACGCAGCCCCATATCGGCAATATCGCGAGAGACAGTCGCCTGCGTGCAATCAAAGCCCATAGCGCGGAGCTCATCGACCAGCACGCGCTGCGTGCGGACGTCCTTATTGCGCACAATATCTCTAATGGCATCCTGGCGCCCATTGCGTTTTTTAGCCATACAAACCCTCTCTCCAAAAGATGGCGGAGACAATCAATCAGTGATTGAATAGTTTAACGCTATTTGAAGGCTTTTGTGTATAAGAACGCATTTCGAAACAATTCTATGCAAGTTTGTTTCGTAATGAGCCGTTTAGGCGGTTTTTGCGCCCGTCCGGTTAAGAAAAGCTGCCAGATGCGTACACATCACGCAGCGCGCGGGCTTGGCGCTGGCAATCGGCCCAAACAACAGACCGAGTCCCCGATGGTTGTCCTTGAGCGCGGCGACCATCTGACGGGTTCGAGGCGCATCGAGCATATCACGCATGCGGGCGGAACGCTCGATTGACGACAACCCATGCGGGCTCAGGCACAAATTCTCGATGCAGGCGACCAGTCCGGCAAAGTAGAACTTTTGGCTTGCCAGCTTGAGCCGACCACCGCTATCTGCTTCCGAGAGTGAGTCCGCAAGCTCGTCGAGTGCTCGGATGTCATCGGATACCTTGGCATACATGGTGGGATCAAAGGCATCTGTAAGCTTAGGTGCCGCGGCGTGGAAACAAGCGTCGCCGCAGCCGGAGACGCACTGCGCCCGCGAGAGCGCGCACGCCATAAACCCAACTGTGCGAAACACCTTGTCGCACAAAAGGCATGCCTCAAACAGCGAGCGGCTGTACATCACGCCAGAGGTCTGAGCGACTAGGCCGCCTAAAATCAACTGGGACAGCCCGGTCACCATCGAAGATTTGCTATCAATGGAAATATGAGTAGCATCCAAGACGCGCGAATGGCGCTCTCGATGTGCATCATAGCGGTCGAGCGACACCGTGGGGAACACTATGTCTGCCGCAGTATCGCACGCGATATCGACCATCTTGGAAAGGGACTGCGGAGCTAACCACTCGTCGGCGTTCATGGCGATGATTTGAGAGCCACGCGAGGCAGCAAAACCGGCACGAAGACAAGCACCGCGCTTCGCGTCCTCGATGTCAATCAAATCAATATGGATGTCCCTGTCGGCAGCAACTTGAAGCGAATGGCGCACACCGGGCGCAGCATCGCGGCAGACAACGACAATCTGCAAATCGTAGAGGTCTTGGTTCTGGATACTCTCGAGCGCACGCATCGCATAGCTGGGCGAACCTTCTACCACAAGGATCACCGAAAGTCGCGGATGCGAGCCACGTCGAACCAAGTTATCCATCCTCTCGACAGCAATGAATCAAACCGTAGTTCATGGTACACCCCGCCAATAAAAGCAATGAGACACCAGTTGTATTGCACGCCAAGAACAGATGTTGCACACGCGCAGCCCACAGATGACAGGTGTCGACGCACGACGCGTCGAGCCCTCCCCTAGTCGAGCACGACAAGCTCGGCGGGATCGTAATCCACGCCCATAAACGTAAGGCCGCAGGCAGGAGCCGTGGGGCCCGCAGCGGTACGGTCGCAAGCATCGATGACCTCGCGCATCCACTCGGGTTCACGGCGATGCATGCCAATCTCGACAAGCGTGCCCACGATCGTACGGACCATCGAATGCAGAAACGCATTGCCCTCGATGGTAAACGTCAGGATGTCCTCGCCAAACGCAACCTCATGGCCAAACTCGGCACGCATCACGCAGCGATGCGTGGGCTTGCCAACGGCCGAGGCAACCTTGCAAAAGCTCTTAAAGTCCTGCTCACCCAAAAGCGCGGGACAGGCCGCAGACATGGCCTCGACGTCCAAGGGATAGCGATGCCACCACACGGCACCCCGTGAGAGCACGGGACGCGCGTCGCGATCGGCAATACGGTACGTATATGTACGGGAACGCGCATCAAAGCGTGCAGAAAAGCCTTTACGGGCCTTGTAGACCTCGTTTATGGCGATATCTTTGGGCAGGAGGGCATCCATAGCCCTCAGCCACCTACGGCGCGTCAAAACCAACTCAGCGTCCGTTACGGGCACGCTGATGAACTGTGCCACCGCATGCACGCCGGCATCGGTACGCCCCGCACACGTCAGGTCGATCGGGCGGCGCAGGAGCGTCTCGATAGCGCGGCGCAACTCGCCCGCAACCGTCGTCTGACCGGGCTGCTCGGCAAAGCCGCTGTAGGACGAGCCATCGTAGGCCACGCGGAAAACGAGCGTGGCATCGAGCTCAGGAATCGAATTGAAATCAGACGGCGCGGTCATGGACGCTCCCAACAAACAGGCAATGGCATTTCGACAAAAAAAGAGGGGTACACGAACGTACCCCTCGAATATAGCCTATGCAGACGGATTGTCTACTCAGCGGTCTCCTCAGCAGGAGCCTCCTCGGCAGCCTCGACCTTCTTGGGAGCAGCGGCCTTCTTGGGGGCCGGAGCAGCCTTCTTAGCCTTAGGCGTGCAAGGCTCGGTGACGAGCTCCATGATAACGATGGGAGCGTTGTCGCCCTTGCGGTTACCGAGCTTCATGATGCGGGTGTAACCGCCGTTGCGGTCCTGCCACATGCCCTGAGCAGCCTTGTCGAAGATCTCGGCAACGAGCTGCTTATCGCCGAGCTTGGCGATAGCCAGACGACGAGAGTGCAGGTCGCCCTTCTTGGCCCAGGTGATGATCGGATCGACGACCGAACGCAGCGCCTTAGCGCGGGTCTCGGTGGTCTTGATGCGGTCGTTCTCGAAGAGGGCCTTAGCAAGGCTCTTCTTCATGGCCTTGGTGTGGCTCGCATCGGTGCCGAGCTTCAGGCCCTTCTTAACGTTATGACGCATGGTCTAGTTTCTCCTCAAATATGCGAAGCATTAAGCCTTCAGGCTCAGGCCCATGGACTCAAGCTTGTCCTTCACTTCCTCGATCGACTTAACACCGAAGTTACGGATGTTGAGCAGATCGTTCTCCGAGAACTCAACGAGCTGACGGACCGAGTGAATGCTGGCGCGCTTAAGGCAGTTGTAAGAACGGACGGAAAGGTCCAGATCCTCGATCTGCTTGTCCAGCTCAGCGTTGTCGTTGGTGACCTCGGGAGCGAAGATCGAAGCCTCCTCCTCGACCTCGGGGGTCTCGGCAAGGTTCATAAAGGCAGCCATATGCTGGTTAATGATATTGGCAGCCTGGACCACGGCGTCGCGCGGGGCGATGGAGCCGTTGGTCTCGATCTCGAGGACAAGGCGGTCGTAGTCGGTGTGCTGACCGACACGGCAAGCCTCAACGAGCTTGGCGCAACGGGAAACCGGCGAGTACAGCGAGTCGACGTGGATCACACCGATGGGATCGTTGTCGCGCTTGTTGGCCTCGCCAGAAACATAGCCGCGGCCATAGCCGATGCGCATGCTCATGGTGAGATGGCCACCCTCGGTGAGCGTAGCGATGTGCTGCTCGGGGTTGACCAGCTCAAACTCGGACGGAATAAAGAAGTCCGCACCGGTGACCTCGCAGGGGCCGTCAACCGAGATGGTGGCGGTCGCCTCGTCGGTCGTGCCGAGAGCCCTGAAGACAAGACCCTTGACATTCAGGACGATGTCGGTGACATCCTCGACCATGTTAGGGATGGTCATGAACTCGTGCTGCGCACCATCGATCTGAATAGCCTCGACGGCGGCACCCTCGAGCGAGGACAGAAGAACGCGACGAAGGGAGTTACCCAGCGTATCGCCGTAGCCACGCTCGAGCGGCTCGACGGAGACACGAGCAGACGTCTCGTTGATCTCTTCGACCTGAACCTGAGGCCTAATGAATTCTGACATGTATTACCTCCAGCCTCAGCAGCCCGGATGGACTACTTAGAGTAGAGCTCGACGATGAGCTGCTCGTTGATATCACCGCTGATCTGCTCACGCGTCGGCAGAGCGAGCACGTTACCAGACAGCTTCTCGATATCGACCTCGAGCCAGCCAGGGACCTCAAAGCGCTCGGAGGAAATCAGGGCCTCCTTGATGGGGAGGAGGTCACGGAACTTCTCGCCGACAGCGACGACGTCGCCGGCCTTGACGCGGTAGGACGGGATGTCCACGCGCTTGCCGTTCACGGTGAAGTGACCGTGACGGACGGACTGACGAGCCTCTTTGCGGGTGCGGGCGAAGCCGAGACGGAAGACGACGTTGTCGAGGCGAGACTCAAGGATGATCATGAGGTTCTCACCGGTGACGCCGTTCATCTTACGGGCCTTGTTGAAGTAGCCGTGGAACTGCTTCTCCAGAACGCCATAGATGAACTTGACCTTCTGCTTCTCGCGCAGCTGCATGCCGTACTCAGATTCCTTGCGACGGCGCTTGGGCTGACGGATAGATTCCTTCTTGCTGCTGTAACCGAGCTCAGCGGGATCGATCCCGAGCTGACGGCAGCGCTTAAGAACAGGAGTCCTGTCGATTGCCATATTGATACGATCCTTTCAGTTACACGCGGCGACGCTTCTTGGGGCGGCAGCCGTTGTGCGGAATGGGGGTCTTGTCCTGGATGCTCGAGACCTCGAGGCCAGCAGCCTGGAGGGAGCGGATGGCGGTCTCACGACCGGAGCCGGGGCCCTTGACGAAGACGGAAACCTTCTTCATACCGTGCTCCATGGCCTGCTTGGCAGCAGCCTCGGCAGCCATCTGGGCAGCGAACGGCGTGGACTTACGGGAGCCCTTGAAGCCCACCTGGCCAGCCGACTTCCAGGAAATGACGTTGCCCTGGGGATCGGTGATCGAAACGATCGTGTTGTTGAACGTAGAACGAATGTGAGCCTGGCCCACGGAAATGTTCTTACGGTCCGCGCGCTTCAGACGGGCAGCGCGAACGTTCTTCTTAGCAGTAGCCATCTATCTAGCGCTCCTTATTTCTTCTTCTTAGCACCGATCTGACGCTTCGGGCCCTTGCGGGTACGAGCGTTAGTGTGGGTGCGCTGGCCGCGGACCGGGAGGCCCTTGCGGTGACGAAGGCCGCGGTTGCAGCCGATGTCCATAAGGCGCTTGACGTTCTGGTTGCGCTCACGGCGGAGGTCGCCCTCAACCATGATCTGGTTCTTATCGATATAATCGCGGATGGCGTTAACCTCATCCTCGGTGAGGTCCTTAACGCGCGTATCCACGTTAACGTTGCACTCGACGCAAATCTTCGTCGCAGTGGTGCGGCCGATGCCGTAAATGTAGGTCAGACCGATCTCAACGCGCTTCTCACGCGGGAGGTCGACACCATTAATACGGGCCAACGTAGTCTCCTCTCTTAACCCTGACGCTGCTTATGACGGGGGTTCTCGCAAATGACGAGGACCTTGCCATGGCGCCTAATGATTTTGCACTTATCGCACATCTTCTTGACCGAAGGACGTACCTTCATCGTTCTTCCTTTCGGTAGCGCTCAAACTACTTCCCTACTATCTACTCGCCCAGCCGCAGGCGTTTAAAACTATGGCTGGTCTTCACACACAATCCGACCGTAGGTTGAGCTAAGCCTGCAGTCGGAAATGGAGTGCGTGTATGCATGCCGCTATTTGTAGCGATAGGTGATGCGGCCGCGGGTCAGGTCGTACGGGGAAAGCTCCACGACAACCCTGTCACCGGGGAGAATACGGATGTAATTCATTCGGATCTTGCCAGAAATGTTGCACAGAACCGAATGACCGTTCTCGAGCTCGACCTTAAACATGGCGTTGGGCAACGGTTCCTTTACCGTACCCTCGAGCTCAATTGCGTCTTCCTTCTTCACAAGCAATCATCTTTCTCTAGAAAACGACAGCGATTGAGTATTCTACAACACGTATGCACGCATCGTAATAACTTCGTAATGGCTCCACAACTAAGTGGAACTTGTTACATTGAAATGTAAAACAAAGCCGTTCCCTGATGCCCAAGATCGCCTTGAAATGAGAAGACATAGACCTTGGGGTCATGCCTTCGAAATTGAAAGGCGAGGTTGGGCATCAGGGGGCGACGACTTTTACATTTCACCGCCTTGGAGGGAGCACCAAGCACCTTGGGCATCCGTGGTGAGAATCACCGGACCATCATTGGTAATGGCGACGGTGTTCTCGTAGTGCGCGGCGGGCAGGTGATCGTTGGTCGTAACAATCCAACGGTCGGAGCCCGTGCTCACATGGTTGGAACCCATCGTAACCATCGGCTCGATGGCAATGACCATGCCGGCCTGGAGGCGAACGCCCCTCCCCTTCTTTCCATAGTTAGGAACGTTGGGGTCCTCGTGCATCACGCGGCCAATGCCATGGCCTACATAATCACGAAGCACACCGTAACCGTGAGACTCGGCGAGGGACTGAACGGCATAACCGACGTCCCCGATATGGTTACCGGGAACAGCCTGCTCGATGGCAGCCTTAAGGCAATCGCGCGTGACCTCGCACAAAGCCTTGGCTTCGGGCGTGGGGGTGCCGACGAAAAACGTCCAAGCGTTATCGCCGACCCAACCGTCGACAACGGCTCCCGTATCGATGGAGATGATATCGCCATCGCGCAGGATCATGTCGGGGTTGGGAATACCATGGACCACGGCATCGTTGATCGATGCGCAAATGGTCCCCGGGAACCCACCGTAACCCTTAAAGGCCGGGGTGCCGCCATGCATGCGAATAATCTGCTCCGCGAGCTGATCGAGCTCAAAAGTCGAAACGCCGGGGCGCACCATGGCTCCAACGTGGCGGAGCGCCATCTTAGATAGCGCTCCTGCCTTCTTCATCTGCTCGATTTGCGTTGCAGACTTAATCTTGATCATAGACCGAGAGCCTCTTTGACATCCCCGTACACGGTCTCGCGAGCCTGGTCACCGTTGACCGACTTGAGCAGACCCTGGCCACGATAGTAGTCGACGAGCGGGCTCGTGGACTTCTCGTAGACGTCGAGACGGTTCTTGATGGTCTCAGGCTTGTCGTCGTCGCGCTGATACATCTCGCCACCGCACTTGGGGCAGGTAGCATCGGCAGCGGTGCCGGTGTAACCGCAGGCGCGGCAGGTGCGACGCGAAGACAGGCGATCGATAATGACCTCGGGGGCCACATCGACCAGAAGGGCACAGTCGATCTCGCGACCCATGGCAGAGAGCTCGGAATCGAGCGTCACAGCCTGGGCGGTGTTGCGCGGGAACCCGTCGAGGATGAAGCCCTGCTGGGCATCATCGGCGGCAAGGCGCTCCTTGACAAGGTCGATCACGAGCTGGTCGGGAACGAGCTCGCCAGCGTCCATGTACTTCTTAGCCTGAATACCAAGCTCGGTGCCACCCTTGACGGCAGCACGCAGCAGGTCGCCCGTGGAAATGTGGGCGACGCCAAACTCGGCGACGAGCTCCTGTGCGACGGTGCCCTTACCGGCACCCGGAGCTCCGAGCAATACGAGGTTCATGAGCAATCCTCCTCTAGCCTATTTAAAGAATCCATCGTAATCATACATCTTGATCTGGCCTTCGAGCTTATCGACCGTGTCGAGCACGACGCCGACCATGATGAGGATGGACGTGCCGCCAAATGCCTGAATCAGCTGGTTACCCGTGAAGGAGAAGATGATCGAAGGCACGATGGCGATGAGCGCCAAAAAGACAGCGCTGGGAAGCGTGATCTTGTTGAGCGCGTTCTTGATGTAGGCCGCGGTAGCCCTACCCGGACGCACGCCCGGAATAAAGCCGCCCTGCTTCTTAAGGTTGTCGGCCGTGTCATCGGGGTTGAACACCATGGAGGTGTAGAAGTACGCGAAGAACACGATGAGGACAACGTTAAGCACCCAGTTGAGCCAGCCGCGCGAAAGCGCAGAGGCAACTGCCTGAATCCAGCCGATGCCGGGGAAGAACACGGCAATCTGAGCCGGGAAGTACAGCAGCGCCGAAGCGAAGATGATCGGCACGACACCCGCGGTGTTGACCTTGATGGGCAGGTAGGTGGTCTGGCCACCCATCATGCGACGGCCCACGACGCGCTTAGCGTAGGAGACCGGGATGCGGCGCTGGCCGCGCTCAAGGAAAACAATCAGCGGGATAACCAGCAGGATGATGGCGCAGATGATCACCATGGTGATGATGCCACCGGCATTGCCCTCGGTGCTGGAGAAGATAGCCTGCGGCAGACCGGCCATGATGTTCGCGAAGATGATCAGCGACATGCCATTGCCGATACCGCGCTGGGTGATGAGCTCACCAATCCACATGATCAGCATGGCGCCCGCGGTGAGTGTACCGACGATCATGAGGTCGAAGATGATCTCGGGAGCGCCGGCGCCATTGAAGCTGATGCCGAAGCTCTTAAAGAGGAAGAGGTAACCCACGGAGTTGAGGATTGCCAGAGCCAGGGTGAGGTAACGCGAATACTGCGTAATCTTGGTCTGACCGACCTCGCCCTCGCGGGCAAGCTCATGCAGGGAAGGCACGACGGCCTGGAGCATCTGGAGGATGATCGAGCTGGTGATGTAAGGCATGATGCCCAGCGAAAACACCGACACATAGCTCAACGCACCGCCAGAGAAAAGATTCAGGAGGGCCATAGCACCTGCGGCGACCGAATTGTTATCGGTCGAGAAAAGGCCCAGCATCCCCTGGAAGGGAATGCCGGGCACAGGAACGTGCGCACCAATGCGGTACACGACGAGCATAGCTATGGTAAAAAGAATCTTTTCGCGCAATTCTTTGATGCGGAAAGCATTCTTAAGACCATTTAGCACGGCAGCTCGACCTTTCCGCCGGCGGCCTCGATCTTGGCCTGCGCAGAAGCGCTGACCTTGTCGACCTTGACCGTGAACTTCTTGGTGAGCTCACCATTGCCGAGCACCTTGACGGGCTCGAACTCGCTCTTGGTGATGCGAGCGGCCTTAAGAGCGGCACCGTCGATCACAGCGCCGTCCTCGAACTTACGCTCGAGACGCTCAACGTTAACAGCGGTGTACTCGATACGACGGGGGTTACGGAAGCCCGGAAGCTTGGGCAGGCGCATAGCCAGCGGAGTCTGGCCACCCTCGAAGCCGGCACCCTTGGTGCCGCCAGAGCGGGAACCCTGGCCCTTCTGACCGCGGCCAGAAGTGGTGCCGTGACCCGAAGAATTGCCACGGCCGACACGCTTGCGGTTCTTGGTGGAACCGGGCGCGGGAGTAAGATCGTGAAGCTGCATTTGCTACTCCTCTACAATCTCGACAAGGTGCTTGACCTTGAAGATCATGCCGCGGACGGACTCGTTGTCAGCAATCTCGCGAACCTCGCGGATCCTGTGGAGACCGAGGGCACGGACAGTACGGACCTGGTCCTGCTTGCAACCGTTGGTGCTGCGGACCTGCTTGATCTTGATGGTGTCAGCCATGCTTAGTTCTCCTTACCGACGAACATCTCGGAGACCGTCAGGCCACGGCGAGCCGCGACGTCCTCAGGGCTGGAGAGCTCCTTGAGGCCCTCGACGGCAGCCTTGATGATGTTGAGGCCGTTGTCGGTACCGAGGGACTTGGACAGGACGTTCTTGATGCCAGCAAGCTCAAAGAGGGGACGCACAGCGCCGCCGGCGATAACGCCGGTACCCTCGACAGCGGGCTTGATGATGATGCGGCCGGCACCAAAGTGGCCGAGAACCTCGTGCGGGATGGTGCCCTGCTCGGTCACCGGCACGTGGAACATGTTCTTCTTGGCATCGAGAGATGCCTTGGAGATGGCCATGGGCACCTCAGCGGACTTGCCCATGCCAACGCCGACGTTGCCCTTGCCGTCGCCAACGACGACGAGAGCGACGAGGCTCATGCGACGACCACCCTTGACGGTCTTCGACACGCGGTTGATGTAAACGACGCGCTCCTCGAACTCGGAGGCCTCGCGCTGCTGCTTCTGATTACGAGCCATGTGCTACATACCTCCTAGAACTCGAGACCGGCGGCACGAGCACCGTCGGCGAGGGCCTTGACGCGGCCATGGTAGATACGGCCACCGCGATCGAAGGCGACCTTGGTGATGCCGGCCTCGATGGCGCGCTTGCCAACGAGCTGACCGACCTTCTCCGCAGCCTCCTTGTTCGAGGTGTGGGTGCCCTTGAACTCGGCCTCGAGGGTCGAGGCAGAGACGAGCGTCAGGCTGGAGCCCTTGCTGTCGTCGATGATCTGGGCATAGATGTTGGCGTTAGTACGGGTCACGCGAAGACGCGGACGCTCGGAGGTACCCGAGACCTTGCCGCGAACACGACGCTGACGACGCTTGAGGCCTTCCAGCTTCGCCTTATGCTTGTTCATACGTAAACTCCTAAAAAGGTTGATCTTGCCAGCACCTGACGGGGTGCTGGTCTTATGCGAGTGAGTCGGTTACGACTACTTGGCGGCCTTACCCAGCTTGCGGCGGATGTGCTCGCCAACGTAGTGGATACCCTTGCCCTTGTAAGGCTCGGGAGGACGATGGCCGCGGATCTCAGCGGCGATCTGACCGACCTGCTGCTTGTTGATACCCTTGACGTTCACGTGGGTGTTGTCGGGAACCTCGAAGGTGATGCCCTCGGGAGCCTCGACGATCACGGGGTGCGAGAAGCCCAGGGAGAACTCGAGGTTCTTGCCCTTCTGCTGCACGCGGTAACCGACGCCGGCGAGCTCGAGCTTCTTCTCGAAGCCCTCGGAAACGCCAACAACCATGTTGTGGATGAGGGCGCGGGTGAGGCCGTGGCGGGCACGGGTCTCACGCTCGTCGTCGGGACGGGAAACGGTGAGGACGTTGTCCTCGACGTTGATAGCGAGCTTCTCAAAGACATCGAGCTCGAGCTGGCCCTTGGGGCCCTTGACGACAACGTTGTTGCCGTTGACTGCCACTTCGACTCCGGCGGGAATCTGGACAGGCTTATTACCGATACGAGACACGGTGATCTCCTTTCCTTCTACCTACCGAGCGAATTACCAGACGTAAGCGATGATCTCGCCGCCGACGTTGTGCTTGCGAGCATCGCGGTCGGTCATGACGCCATGGCTGGTGGAAATAATGGCGGTACCAAGGCCACCGCGGACGCGGGGCATGTCGGCAACGCCGGTGTACTTACGCAGGCCCGGCTTGGAAATGCGGCGGATGCCGTTGATGACCTTAGCCTTCTTGGGACCATACTTAAGCGTGATGTGCAGAGTCTTCTGGGGAACGGTGTCCTCGACATCGTAGCCCTCGATGTAGCCCTCCTCGTGCAGAACACGAGCGATCTCGACGAGCTTCTTGCTGCTCGGCATGGAGACCGTGGCCTTGTTCACAGAGTTAGCGTTACGGATGCGCGTAAGCATATCTGCGATCGGGTCTGTAAGGTTCATACAGATTCTCCTTCGTTCTTGATGAACACGTGCTCTTGGTTCTTCGCCGCCCTTAACGGCAAAGCCTTTTTAGCGCGTTTTCCCTGTTCCAAACTGGTGCTTGAAACGCTGGTAGTGACTTACCAGCTGGCCTTCTTAACGCCGGGAAGCTCGCCCTTGAGTGCAAGCTCGCGGAAGCAGACACGGCACAGGCCGAACTTGCGGTACACAGAGTGCGGACGGCCGCAGCGCTGGCAGCGCGTGTACTCACGAGTAGAGAACTTCTGCTTGCGATTGCACTTGACGATCATCGATGTCTTAGCCACTTATATCCTCCTCACATAGAGTATTGTTCGCCCCAAGCGCCGCCCCCTTGTGGGAACGGCGCTTATAGGGCAGGTGAACCTATTTCTTGAACGGGAAACCGAAGGCGTCCAGAAGGGCCTTGGCCTCCTCATCGGTGTTGGCGGTGGTCACGAAAGTGATGTCCATACCACGCTGGTGATCGACGGAGTCGAAGTCGATCTCGGGGAAGATGAGCTGCTCGGTGACGCCCATGGAGAAGTTACCACGGCCGTCGAAGCTCTTGGCGGAGATGCCGCGGAAGTCGCGGATACGGGGGATCGCGACGGAGGTCAGACGATCGAAGAACTCCCACATACGGTCGCCACGCAGGGTAACCTTGCAGCCGATCGGCATACCAGCGCGCAGGCGGAAGGTAGCGATGGACTTGCGGGCACGGGTGATCATCGGCTGCTGGCCGGTGATGGCGCGCAGGTCGCGCACGGCACCGTCGATGGCCTTGGAATCGGTAGCGGCCTCGCCGACACCCATGTTCACGACGATCTTCTCAAACTTGGGGATCATCATGACGTTCTCGTACTGGAACTTGTCCTGAAGCTGCTGCTTGACCTCGTTGTTGTACTTGGTCTTCAGACGCGGCACATACTTCTCTTCTGCCATTGTTCACTCCTTCTTGGGGTTTTAAGCACGGGGCGTGGCCACGATGGGTTGTCCTCGTGCCTCCTGGCTGCATCCGCGCCGCTCATGGCATTTTGCGGTTTGGACTCGACGCAGCAGGAGCCGACAAAACAATCGGTACTATACGCGCATCGGGAGCGTATTTCCAGAAAAACCTCGTCTGCCTGCACAACTCCACAACTCCCCCGCACAAATGGGTCCCAAAAAGCAGTTGCGGTGAAATAGGGACTGTTGGGCGGCCTAACAGGCTTAAACAGTCCGTATTTCACCGCAACTTATTGGTGGGGATGCGATTAGCGCTTGCGGGGGACGAGTTTGGTGCGGCGCAGGTGGATCATCTCGGCGGCGATGGAGATGGCGATCTCCTCGGGGTCCTCGGCCTCGATGGCAACGCCGATCGGAAGGTGCAGCTCGTCGATCTGGTCCTGCGTAAAACCTTCCTGCTCCAGGCGGGCACGCACAAAGGCCGTCTTGCGGCGCGAACCCAGACAGCCCAGGTAGGCAGGCTTGGCGCGCATGGCCTGAATCACCACGTCGATATCGGACTTGTGACCCGCCGTGGCGACGACCACCAAGTCGCGCGGACCGATGGGACACAGCTCGCTCAGGTTCTTGTAATCGACCAGGCGACGATCGTAGACACCGGGCACCCATTCGGGCGTCAACGTGCCGGGGCGGTCATCGCAGGCCACGACGGCAAAGCCCGCCGCCGTGAGCACGCGCGCCGTCGCGGCACCCACGTGTCCGCAGCCAAAGATATAGGTCAGGCCCTCGGGGCAGAGCGTCTCGATGTGCGCGGGAGGAATCTCGGAGGCGGCATTAGTGTAGGTGACGTTACTCCCCTCCTCCACCAGTGAAAGCCCGGGGCAGCCCGCAATGGTATGGCGCGATGCCTCGCCATGGTACTCGGCCACATCGCCCTCGAGCGCGCTCGCGATAAACGGCTCAAAGTCGATGACGAAGTCGCCGATGCGCCGATAGACCAAGACGTCGGCAATTTCCTGGAACAACGGTGCCTGGGTCGCATCCAGATGCAGATAGCACAGGCAGATGGCTCCGCCGCAGATCATGCCGGTATCGGAGTTCTCGCCGCCCATGGCGTAGCGGACCAGACGCGACTGTCCCGCGCTCAGGAGTTCGCGCGCCTCATCCAGCGCAAAGAGCTCAATCTTGCCGCCGCCGATAGTGCCCGCCTGGCTGCCGTCGGCAAAGACGGCCATCCAGGCGCCCACGCCGCGCGGCGACGACCCCGCCGTGCCGGCCACGACCACGAGCTCGCACGTCTCGCCAGCACGCAGGGCGGCAAGCGCCGCATTTACAACATCGAGCTTTTCCATTGCCGCCTTCTATCCTCTAAAGATATCGGTGAGCATAGCGAGTGCCTCGAGCACGCCGCCGCCGACCGACGTCGCCTTGTCCGAAATGTAGTTGATATAGCTGGCATCGCCGCGCGGATCGACATCGGCGCATTTAAAGCCCTCAGTCACCTGCACGCCGTTCGCCAAAAGCCCGCGCAGGCAGCCATCGATCTGCGTGCACATGGGCGTATCGCCCGCGTAGCCAATCACGTCTCCGGCGCTCACGATGTCGCCGATTGCGCGGTCGGACCGAAACACGCCGGCGGCGGGGCTGTGGATAACGCGCTCCTTGCCATAGCCGGCGATCACGCCCGGCACGCCCGTGTTGGGCTGGGGCGAGCCCTGGGTAATGACACGGCCCAAAAAATGCCCGCGCATGGTCTCGACCACGGCGTCGCAATCGACCGGCGCGGTAAAGCCCGGCCCCACGGCGATGACGGTAGGCGCCATGTCGCGCGTGGTGCCCAGGTTGCGCTTGGCCAGAATCGCGTCGACCACAGCCGCGGGTTTAAGCTCATCGAGCATCTTGGCCTGAGGGTCCACCACGACGGCAACATCCCCCGCTTGGGTAATCTCGAGCGCCTCTGCCGGCGTCTGCGCCAAGCGAGCGCGAATGCCCTCGACCTGGGCCTCGCCCAGGCGAATAGCCTCGCAAAAACTGATTGTGCGGCGGATGCACGTGGGAACCGCGATATCGGCCATAACGACCGACACGCCGGCGCGCACCAAGCGAGCGGCGACACCCGTGGCGATATCGCCGGCGCCGCGAACATAAACGAGCATTCCCGGGGCACCTCCCTGTGCTACGGTTTGAGCAGAGCAAAAGCGGTTCGACCGCTACTCTGATGATTATTTATTATCACAGTATTATACGGCGGTGAACAGATGGAAACGGTTAGCGGCAATCTTGCCTCGGCGCTCAGGATCGAGCCGGGCATTACCGCGATTATCGGCAGCGGCGGCAAGTCGACGTTGCTCAAAACGCTGGGTCTTGAGCTCATGCGCGCTGGCGGCCGCGTGCTCCTCTGCACCACCACGCATATGCTTCCCGTTGCCGGCGTGCCATGGGACGGGTCGAATCGTCGCCTGGACGCCGCGCCTTGGAAGCCGGGCGCCCCACACGCCTCAGGCTGCACCTGCGAGGCCTGCGCGGGGCTTGTGCGGGGAAGCATCTGCCAGGCAGGCGTCTTGGACCCCCAGACGGGCAAGCTCTCCTCCCCTGCCGAGCCGCTCGACCAGCTGGCGCAGCGCTTTGACTACGTCCTGGCCGAGGCGGACGGCAGCAAGCGGCTCCCGCTCAAGGCCCACGCCGCCTGGGAGCCGGTGATTCCCTCTGGCACGGCCAACATCGTCTGGATCGTCGGCGCCTCAGGGCTCGGCAAGCCCATCCACGAAGCCGTCCACCGCCCCGAGCTCTTTTGCGAGCGTTGCGGCTGCGAGCTCACCGACATCGCCACGCCCGAGCGCGTCGCCCAGGTGCTCAATGCCGAAATGCAGGCGCTGAAACTCAGCACCGCACGCGTCATGCTCAACCAAGTCGACACGCTCAGCGACCCCACGATGGCCGACCGCTTCGAGGCAGCCCTCGGCCGCCCCCTCATCGCCACCAGCCTCAAGTAGCCGGCCCCATCTCGTCAGTTGCGGTGAAATACGGACTGTTTGGCCGCATGACGGCCGCAAACAGTCCGTATTTCACCGCAACTGCGGAGGGGGTACGGCATCTTTGCTGCTAGCGGGGGACGTAGCGGCCGGGTTGGGCTCCGGTGGGCTCGCCATCGCGCGCCACCAGCACGCCGTTGACGTAAACAGCCTTGGCGCGGCCATGTGCCTCAAAACCCTCGAGCGGCGTGTAGTCCACGGCCTGATGCTGCGTAGCCGCGCTAATGGTCCAGCGCGCCCTGGGATCCCACACGCACACGTCGGCATCGGTGCCCTCGGCAAGACAGCCCTTGCGCGGATACATGCCAAAGACGCGCGCCGGGTTCTCGCTCATCAAGCGGCACAGATCCTCGGGGCCCAGCTGGCCCTCAAAGCTCGTGGCAATCGCGACGGGACGATGTTCCACGCCGGGCCCGCCGTTGGGAATCGCGCGGAAGTCGTCGCGCCCGCGGTCCTTTTGCCCATGCAGGTTAAAGCTGCAGTGGTCGGTCGCAATCGTATCGATCTCGCCGGCCACAAGCGCCTCGCGCAGCGCGGCACGGTCGCCGGCATGACGCAGCGGCGGGCTCATCACGTACTTGGCACCCGCAAAGCCGTCCTTGCCCTGCTCCAGATAGCAGGTGTCGTCGAGCATCAGATACTGAGGGCAGGTCTCGACATAGATATTCTTCTGCCCGCGCGCCTTGGCGGCACGGATGGCCTCGAGCCCCAGCTTGGTCGAAAGGTGCACCACGTTGACCGGTGCGTCGCCGGCCAGGTGCGCCAGATATAGCAGACGGCTCACTGCCTCGGCCTCGCACACGTCCGGACGGCTGAGCGCGTGGCCCTCGGGCCCGTGGATACCCTGCTCAAACACGCGCTTCTGCAGCTCATTCACCAGCGTACCGTTCTCGCAATGCACGCACAGTATGCCGCCAATACGCTTGAGCTCCTCGAGCACCTCGAGCGTCTCGGCATCGTCCAGGCGCAGATGATCGTAGGCAAAGTAGGTCTTGAACGACGATACGCCCGCCTCGCGCATGGCCGAAAGATCGGCGCGGTTGCGCTCGTTCCACTCGGCGAGTGCCATATGAAAGGCGTAGTTAGCCGTGCAGGTTCCGTCGGCGCGGCAATGCCACTCGGCCAAGGCATCGGGCATGGTCACGCCGCGATCGGCCGTCGCGTAGTCCACGATGGTCGTCGTGCCGCCGCAGGCAGCCGCACGCGTACCGGTCTCAAAGCTATCTGCCGTCCAATCCATGCCGGTCCAGCACTGCATGTGCGTGTGGCCGTCGATAAAGCCGGGAAACACCCAACAGCCCGCGGCATCCTCGACGGTATCGCCCGCGCCCGGCTCAATCGCCGCGGCAATTCGCACAATCTTGTCGCCCTCCATGGCAAGATCGGCGCGGCGAAGCCCCTGGGGCGTCACGAGCGCGCCGTTTTTGATGATGATCATGTTGCTCCTTATTGATTAATACAGTTGGCCACGCGATCAAAATACGAGCAGGCCGCGATATGCTCCGCTATGCGTCGCTGTCCCTTGACGGTATCGACGTCCCACAGCTCGTAGGCACGCGCCTCGACCAGCGCAACGTCGACGCGACCTTTGAGAATCGAGCCCCCGCCGTCCTTGCCCTCAAGACACATAAGTGCATCGAACAGTTCCGCCGGAAAGAGCACCGGGCTCGAAGGCTCACCGTTGCACGCAAGACGCACCGGATGCTTGCGGCCACGCTCATCAAACGCGCGAACCATGGCCTCAAAAGAGTCCGCGCTCACAAGCGGCTGGTCGCCCGGCAAAAAGAGGCAGCCTTTCCAGTTGCGTTCGACTCCCCATGAAAGGCCCGCGCGGACGCTATCCCTGCGCAGCTCGCCATCGTGCAGCACGCACGGGCAATGCTTGTCCTCGCAAATCTGGGCGACCTCGGGCCAACGCGTCGAAACCACGACGTCAAAGCCCCGGGGAACCGAATCGATGGTCCGGGCAATCAGCGGCTCGCCATAGATATCGGCAAGCATCTTGTTAGAGCCAAACCGCTTGCCCTCGCCCGAAGCCATAATGACGCATCCAAGTTTCATGGTGATACCTCCCCTGAAACCATCGTACCCATAACTCGCGCCGCGGGCATCCACATCGAGAGCGCTTATCCCGCACGCCCGCGATGCAAAAAAGGGGCACCCCGCCGGTTGGCAGAGCGCCCCCTTTACATGGCTTACCTCAACCCGGCTTTAGGCCTGGAGCCAACGGGCGGTGTTGCGCTCGTCGAGGGCCTTGAGGGTAGCGGCGGGATCGGCAACCTTCTGCAGGAACATCATGGCAGCGATGGCGTACGGCTTGTAGCTGGCCTCCTTGTACATGCCCACGCGGTGCATGTCGAAGACGTCGGCGTTAACCTCGCCGTGCTCGCAGGAGACACCGGAGATGTCGGCGGGCAGCGGATGCATAAAGATGGTGTCCTGGCCGTTGGCGGTCTTCTCCATGAGCTCGGTCGTGGAGCACCAATCCTGATGCGTAGCGTTCTGAGCGAGCAGCTCCTTCTCGAGCGCTGCGATGCCGGCGTCGTCGCCCTCGGCGTACAGGTTGGTACGCTTCTCCATGGCGGCAAACGGAGCCCAGCTCTTGGGGATCACGATGTCGACACCCTCGAAGGCCTCGGCCATGGTGTTGACCTGCTTAAAGGTGGTGCCGGACTCGGCGGCATAGCCCTTGGCGCGCTCGACGACCTCGGGCATGAGGTCGTAGCCCTCGGGGTGAGCCAGGGTGACGTCCATGCCAAAGCGGGGCAGCAGGCTGATCAGCGACTGCGGGCAGGACAGCGGCTTGCCGTAAGAGGGCGAATAGGCCCAGGTAACGGCAACCTTCTTGCCCTTGAGGTTCTCAAGACCGCCAAACTCGTTGATGAGGTAGAGCATGTCGGCAGAGGACTGCGTGGGGTGGTCGGAATCGGACTGCAGGGAAATGAGCGTGGGACGGTGATCCAGAACGCCGTCCTCGTAGGCCTGCTGCACGGACTCGGAGACCTCGGCCATGTAGGCGTCGCCCTTGCCGATGTACATGTCATCGCGGATGCCGATGACGTCGGCCATAAAGGAGATCATGGTAGCGGTCTCGCGGACGGTCTCGCCGTGGGCGATCTGGGACTTCTTCTCGTCCAGGTCCTGCAGCTCAAGGCCGAGCAGGTTGGCGGCCTTAGAGAAGGAGAAGCGCGTACGGGTGGAGTTGTCGCGGAACAGGGAGACGGCCAGGCCCGAGTCGAAGATCTTGGACGAAACGTTGTTCTCGCGCAGCTCGCGCAGGGCGTCGGCGACGATGTAGAGAGCCTTGAGCTCATCGGTGGTCTTGTCCCAGGTGTGCAGGAAGTCGCTGCCGTACATGCCCTTAAAATCGAGGCCGTTCAGCTGCTCGACGAGCTCGGTAAACTTGGCGTCCATGGAAATGTCCTTTCTAAAGGTGAAACGATCGCAATGAGTAGATGTGCTCCGGCATGCGCGTGTGGCTAGAACATGCAGAGCACCATGACGAGGACCCGCCACCGTTGAGGAAGCATGGGAGATAACGACCGCGGGCCCCGAGTCAACAGGGGGTGCCGGGGACACGAGCGGCCCCCGGCTCAACAAAATCGAGGAATGGGACTAATCGATCTTGTTGTTGGTCAGACCGGCGCGGAACACGGTGGCATCGCCATCGGCCTTGCTCGGATCGTAGAGGTTCAGGGCAGCCACGTACATGGCGGCAGCGGTGACCAGGTCGTCCTTGTAGGTGACCTCGTTGGGAGCGTGAGCCTGAGACTCGGCACCCGGGCCAAAGCCGACGCAGGGGATGCCATAGCGGCCCTGGATGGAAACGCAGTTCGTGGAGAAGGTCCACTTGTCGCACAGCGGACGACCGGTGCGCTTGTCCATGCTGGGCTCGCAGCCGATGCGCTCGTCACCAAACATGGCCTTGTGGGCGTCGACGAGAGCCTTGACGTGCGGAGCGGTCTCCTTGTTGATCCACGTGGGGAAGTAAGCCTCGGTCTCGTAGACCTCGCCGGTCCAGGACGGACGGTCGTACATGTACATGGAGACCTTCACGTCGTCGCCGTACTTCTTGGCGGCCGGCAGGTTGCGGATCTCGTCCAGGCAGGACTCCCAGGTCTCACCAGCGGTCATACGACGGTCGATGGAGATGGCGCAGGAGTCAGCGACAGCGCAGCGGCTGGGGCTGGTGTAGAAGATCTGGCTGACAGTGCAGGTGCCGCGGCCCAGGAAGCGGGCATCCTCGTAGTGCTCGGGGTTGTACTTGGGGTCGAGCATCTTGACGAGACCCTTGATGTCGGTCGACTCGTCGCAGCCGTTGTTGTTGAGGGCGCGAACGTCGGCGATGATGTCGGCCATCTTGTAGATGGCGTTGTCGCCGCGGTCGGGAGCGGAGCCGTGGCAGGAGGTGCCGTGAACGTCGACGCGGATCTCCATGCGGCCGCGGTGACCGCGATAGATGCCGCCGTCGGTGGGCTCGGTGGAAATGACGAACTCGGGCTTAATGCCGTCCTTGTTGTAGATGTACTGCCAGCACATGCCGTCGCAGTCCTCTTCCTGGACGGTGCCGACGACCATGATCTTGTAGCCCTCGGGGATGAGGCCCATGTCCTTCATCATCTTGGCAGCGTAGGTAGCAGAAGCCATGCCGCCCTCCTGGTCGGAGCCGCCGCGGCCGTAGATGATCTCGTCGGTCTCGTAGCCCTCATAGGGATCGGCATCCCAGTTCTCGATGTTGCCGATGCCGACGGTGTCGATGTGGGAGTCGATGGCGATGATCTTGTCGCCCTCGCCCATAAAGCCCATGACGTTGCCCAGACCGTCGACCTTGACCTCGTCATAGCCAAGGCTCTCCATCTCGGCCTTGATGCAGGCGACAACCTCACCCTCCTCGCAGGACTCAGAGGGATGGGAAATCATAGCGCGCAGGAAGCGAGTCATATCAGCACGATGAGACTCAGCAGCAGCCTTGATAGCGTCGAAATCGAGTTCTTTAGCCATTGTTCATAACCTTTCAAACGAAGGAATCTACCTGTGAGGTGGCGGAGCGATACCTATTTACTCCGCCCCAACGATTAGCAAGTGGGGTATTCGCCTTCCCAGACGATGCGACGGTACTGATCCGGATCCGTGTCGCCCTCGGTGGAGAAGCAGAGCACGGAGCTCGTCTTGTCCAGGCCGATGAGCTCCTTGAGCTCGGCGTACTCGGGATCGAGCATGAGAGTCTCGACCAGGCCGGTGGTCACAGCGCCGGACTCGCCGGAGATGACGCGCGGGTCGCCCTTCTCGGGAGCGCCCAGGGTGCGCATGCCGCGAGCGGTGACCCAGTCGGGGCAGGACACGAAGGCGGTGGTGTGGTTGCGCAGGATATCCCAGCCCAGGATGTTGGGCTCGCCGCAGCACAGGCCGGCCATGATGGAGGGCATGTCGCCGTCCACGATGCGCGGATCGCCGTCGCCGGCGGCAGCGCCCTTGTACAGGCAGGCGGCAGGAGCGCACTCGACCACGACGAAGGTGGGCGGGTTATCGGGATAGAGGTTGGTGAAGTAGCCCACCACGGCGCCGGCAAGCGAACCCACGCCAGCCTGGACAAAGACGTGCGTCGGACGGTTGATGGCCATCTCGCGCAGCTGCTCGGCAGCCTCGGAAGCCATGGTGCCGTAGCCCTCCATGATCCAAGACGGAATCTTCTCGTAGCCCTCCCACGCGGTGTCCTGAACGATGACGCCGCGCTCGCAGGCGTCGGCCTCGGCGGCGGCCATGCGCACGCACTCGTCGTAGTTGACCTCTTCGATGGTCACCGTGGCGCCCTCGGCGGCGATGTTATCGAAGCGGGGCTTGGTGGAACCCTTGGGCATGTGCACGACGGCCTTCTGGCCCAGCTTGTTGGCAGCCCATGCCACGCCGCGGCCATGGTTGCCGTCGGTGGCGGTAAAGAAGGTGGCCTGGCCAAAGTCCTCGGCCAGCTGATCGGAGGTCAGGTAATCGAAGGTGCAGTCGGCAACGTCCTTGCCGGTCTCGTCGGCAATGTAGTTGGCCATGGCAAACGAGCCGCCCAGAACCTTAAAGGCGTTGAGGCCAAAGCGATAGCTCTCGTCCTTAACGCACAGGTTGGAAAGGCCCAGGCGCGCAGCCTGACCATCCAGGCGGGCAAGCGGAGTGACAGTATATTGCGGGAACGACTGGTGGAAGGCGCGGGCCTTCTTCACGTGGTCGAGGCTCATGATTCCCAAGTGCTTGTCATCGCTCTTGGGCATCGTGTTGCCCGCCCACTGGATCTTATCGGCCATACGGCGAACTCCTTAAGTCCTCTCTTGCCGGCCCCCGCATACGCGTTTCAGCCCATTCCCATTCATGCGACTGAACTTTTATGTGGATGCCAAACAAAAAGTTTGTTAGCACTGTTCTATCACACTTTTTGATTGGTATACCTAACAAATTGTTTGTTGCCGTAATCGGTATCTTTTCGCCGCCGAACGGTCACATAACGCAGCGACACTTTCGTTATTTGCGAACAAGTGGGGTTTATGGCAAAGTGAGCCCAAACTAATTTTTAGGAAGGCACCCATGACCCCCGCACAGATTGAGTTTTACAAGCGCCTTGCACACGGCCTGGCGCTCCAGTTTGGCCCCAACTGCGAAGTCGTCGTCCACGACTTGGAGACCGAGGACGTGGACCACTCCATCGTAGTGATCGAAAACGGCCACGTCAGCGGGCGCAAACTGGGTGACGGCCCCAGCCATATTGTGCTTGAGTCCATGCACGAGGGCACCACCGACGTGCACGACCGCGAGCCATACCTCACCAAAACTGCCGATGGCAAGCTGCTCAAATCGTCGACGATCTTTATCCGCAACGACGAGGGCAAGCCCGTCGGCATTTTGGGCATCAACTTTGACATTACGCTTATGAAGGCATTTGAGCGCTCGCTCGATGCCTTTACCGGCACCGGCGGCTCGGGCTACACCGAGCCCGAGCCCATTACCAAAAACATCGGCGACCTGCTCGAAGATCTGCTGCGCGAGTGCGAGCAATACGTGGGCAAGCCTGCAGCCCTTATGACCAAAGATGAGCGCATCCGCGCCATTGGCTACCTCGACCGTCGCGGCGCCTTCCTCATCTCCAAGTCGAGCGAACGCGCCTGCGAGTTCTTTGGCATCTCCAAGTACAGCTTCTATAGCTACCTCAATGAGGCCAAGGCGGCGTCCAGCGACAAGTAGGCACTCCCCTGGATTGCCCCTCCCCTTTTGGGCGCGAGTTCTGGAAAGCACGAATCCAAGACCGAGCCGCTCGGGAAGTTCCATATAATCGAAGTCATTAGTATTTCGAAAGGGTGGAACAGAATGGCGTTGAGCAAGGCATCATGCACCGGCCGCGGATTAATTCCGGCAATTGGTGGACATGTGCACCGCATGTTCGATGAGGGTGAAGACGACCTGTTTTCGCTGAGCCTTGACGACGTGATGGATGATCGCCCATGGACCGCCGACGAACTCATGGGCGGCGGGGCTCGCCCGTCAAGCCCTAATCCCGCACTTGCGCCTAAGACCGCATCTGCGCCGACTCCTGCGCAGTCGCCTGTTTCGACGCCCGCGCCTACGCCCGCACCCACTCCGGCACCCATGCCCGCTCCCCGCCCCGCAAGCGACCCGTCCGAGACGGCGGCATTTCTCGCTGCAGCGACGCAGGGCAAATCGGCCGACAGCACCGTTATGTACAGCGCCCAGCAGTTGCCTGTTCCTGCGGCACGCAAGCCTCCGGTCGCAAGGCTCGATGAGCCCGTTGCCCATCAGGTTGCCTACGATTCCTGGGCTGCAGCCGATCTGGATGAGACCTCTGCCGGCATGCCGGCGCTCGATGTTCCAGTTAACCCGCTTTTTGCCGCCAACACGAGCGCCGCGGACTATGAGGGCGGTGCGGCATATTCCGATTATTCCGATGGCCATGCTGACACCGGTCGCATCGAGACCGAGGATTATGGCACCGCATCGAGCGATTATCTCAACGATCCGTACGCTGCCACGCCTGCACCGGAATATGACCCGGAGGCCGCGTCCGCACCGGCGTATACCAAAAGCGCGGGCGAAGAGCGCTTCGCCGATTATTACGCCGAGGAAAAGGCGCTGCGTTTCTCGGAATTTCCGCAGGCAGTCAAGGTTGCATTTATCGCCATTGTCATTGCCCTGCTCGGCGTCATTGCGTTTGAGGGATTCCAGCTGTTCCGCGGCCCCACCGCATCCGAATCGGCAACGCAGCAAAAAGAGGACGACAACCAGTACCTGGACATCAACACCCTCAAGGGCGACCCCAACGACGGAGACGACGAATAACAAATGCCAAAAATTGAGGGTCGTAGACCAGATCAACCCCGTGCGCTCATTGCCGCACGGGGTTGATTTTTGTCCGCGCGTGCTGATAGACTCCATCGTGCCCGCAAGCAGCGGGCGCGTTTTATCCAGAGTCGGGGTAGAGAGTTGGCTCCACGATCCCGACGCCAACCGGCCAAGAGGCACGGTGGCCCTGCCAACATCGATGAAAGGAGTCCGTATGGACAATTTCTCTGTGCGCAGTGAGCGCAACTTCCACAACCTAGCCGCCAAGCCAAAACGAATGCATCTTCTGGACAAGCCGAACGGCTATGCCTCGGCCATGGTCAAGAGCAGTCTCCCCCACCAGATGCGCTTTACCGTGCAGGCGCTCGAGAAAGAGCTCTACACCGCCGGCGACCCGCACGTACTGCAGATCAAGCTGCTTGGAGACGACTCGCGCGAGCTGTCTAGCTGGAAGCTGTTTGCCGACGGCACGTGCGTCGCAAGCGGTTCGGGTGACTTTGCCCGCGAGTGCTTCTGCGAGGGAGCTGAGGTGTTTCTGGACCTGTGTCGCGACGCCGTCGAGACTGCCGAGCTGTGCCAGTGGAGCGAGAGGGAGTACGCGCTGTTGGGTGCCGCGCGCGGGATTGCGGGGGGGTGTAGGAACAGAAGCCTCATGACGGTGGCCTCAGCTGGAATGACGTATCGCTCGATAAATGATCTCAACAACGTAGCCGATGCGCCGCATTTCACCTCAAAGGCATTGAGCGATCAGGAGGCGTCCAGCATTTCTTTGATATCCCCAATTGATTGTTCCGAGAAAGTCTCTTCATGTCCTTATAATCGCCCTTACGAGAAACGTGGACGAGACAGGCGTCCATATGCCGTCTCTAAACTAACGAGCCGTTCGCGGAAAGAACATCTGGCTAGCATGGGCCAAAGATATACTGGTATCGCTGCAACAATTATGGAAGATCGGCACCACCAATGACCTCCTTGAAATTCTCCAGGCGCTTCGCGCTTAGCCTGCTCGCCTCGCTGTCCGCCACCGTAGCGCTTGCTTTGCCCTCAACCGCCCTAGCCGCGTCGGACCCGAACCCGCCCAGCATCTCCAACGTGACGATATCCGCGACGACAGTCACGGCCGGCTCCACGCTGCATGTCGGCTATAGCGTCGATGACCCTGACGGGGTACGGTCCGTCACGCCCATAGTCGAAGTCCTTGTCGAAAACGATACCGGAGACCATGGAATCAGTTCCCGTCTCGCCTTCTCGTCGACCGGCAACACGACCGCGGGCTTCGATATCTCCACCTCCCCGAGCGACCGGCCCAGCAGGTACCGGATCATCGGCCTCGGCGTGACCGATAGTCTTGGATGGGTTACCGATGTCTACGACACGACGTATGCCGAGGAGAAGGGGCTCGACTGTCCGACCTTCACCACCGACCCCCTCGAGTATGAGGTGACCGAGGGACCCGAGGACCAAAACCCGCCGACCGTGTCCTCCGTGTCGCTCTCGAGCAGGGAGGTCGCAACCGGTGCCGACTTCCACATCTCTTGGACCGTCTCCGATGCCGACGGCGTTCGCTCCGTTTCCCCCATACTGCGGCAGGGCTGGGAGAATTCGGACGACGGCTGCTCTGTTTCGTCAGCCTATTATCACGGAGGCTCGTCTATCGACGGGTTTGACCTCACATTCGACAGCAATAGGATCGGAAGGCACAGGCTGATCGGCCTTTCGGTCACCGATGGCCTAGGGTTCGAGACCGATGTGTACGAGAGTTCCTACGCCAGGGCCAACGGCATTTCGGGCGCGACTTTCTCGGTTGGCGACCCGAGCGAGCTGTGCTTCGAGGTGACCGGCAGCGCGATCGACCGGAACCCGCCCACGGTCTCGAACGTTTCCATCTCCGCGAAGAGGGTCCCCGTCGGCGGGATCCTCCGTATCTATTGCAATGTAGGCGACGCGGACGGCGTAAAGTCTGTCTCCCCGATCCTCGGCGACCCCGGCTATGTCGAGGACCCGAACTCTTTAAAGACCCGCAAAACGTTGAGCTGCAGCTACGATGCGGCAAGGGGCTATATCGAAATCGAGTTCCCCACGTCGCTCTCGATGGGCTCGTTTGAAATCCAAGCCCTCGCGGTCCTCGACAAGACGGGCCACGAGACCTTCGTCTACAGCTCCGCCTACGCCGAGCGTAACGGCAAGACCGGCGTTCAGACCTTTGATGTCGACGACGCGGGGGACGTCACCTTCGACGTGACCGCTCCGCTGTATGCCGCCACCAAGGGCGACGGGCAGGCGTATGCAAAGGACGGCGAGGCCGGTCTGACCTTCCGCTTCAGCGGTCCTCTCGACGAGTTCACGCGTCTCCTCGTGGACGGAACTGAGGTCTCCGCCGAGAACTACACCGCAACCAGGGGCAGCACGATTATCGAGCTCAGGCCGTCCTACCTGGACACGCTCGCCGGCGGCGGACACACCGTCACGGCCGTCTGGAAGGACGGGACGGCGACCGATGCGTCCTTCACCGTGGAGGGGAAGGCCCAAGGGGAGCAGGCGGGCGGAAAGACCGACGTAGATTCACCCGGCGACAACAAAAGTGATCCTGCCACTCCTGAAAAGGACGCCGACGAGGCGGCTACAAAAAAGTCGGGACGCACGACAGCCGATGAACCAAAGCTCGCTGCAACCGACGACTCCACTTGGATGGCCAGCATCGCATTGGCCATGGCGGCCACGGCCTGCTTCACGGCAGCGAGAAGGCTTGAGCCCAAGCAGCATAGGCACGAACAGTAGCTCAAAGCGAACTCAACTGGGAAGGGCAGATGGATAGCCGTCCTTCTCTTATAATCAACCCAATCCGCTGAAATGCAATCAGTTAACGAGTTTCGCCAGACGCTCGGCCTCTACCCCGCTCTAGCAAGCCACCAGGCGATGAGATAATGCCCACGACTATCAACGTAAGCAAGGAGCGCGCTATGGCAGACAACGAGACCAAACCCTCGGCGAACGACGGCCGAGAGGAGCTCGTGGCAAAACAGCTCGCATCGACCAAAATCCACCTCGCGCTCACTCAGAAGCGGGTGGACGTCTCCGGCGCCATCAAGCTACCGCTCGAGCGAATTCCCCAACTCGGCGTGGCGTTCGCCTCGCTCCGCTCGATGTTTCGCACCGTCACCAACACGGTGAGTGTGCCCACGCTGCTCCAGGCGACTGACAAATATGGTAACCCGCTCGATCCGTCGGAACTCAACACGTTCAAGGACGGCAGCGGTCTCACAGGGGGCTACCGCGACGCCGCCAAGGGCCTTGGGCAGGCGCGCTTCCACGTAGTCGAGGGCGACATCGCCACGAGCGTCACGCAGGTGCCTTACGATCCAACATCGCTATTCATGGCAGCCGCAATCGCGCAGATAAACCAAAAGCTCGACTCCATCCAGGAGTCCGTCGACGAAATGTTCGAGTACATGCGTCAGCGCGACAAGGCCAACATGCGTGGCAACCTCAAGACGCTCGCAGACATCCTCAACGGTTACGGCCTCAACTACGGCAACGCCACCTACATGGCAAACGCCCATATGAAGGTGCTCGACATCAAGCAGTCGTCCGCGCAGGACATGGAACTCTTCCGCTCGCAGGCACAGGCGGATCTGAAAAAGAAAGGGTTCATCGAGGTGCGAGACGGCTTGGGCAGACGCCTCGACAAGGTGCTCGACTACCTCAAAGACTGCCAGCTCGCCACCTACATCCACGCGTTCTCGCTGTTCCTCGAACCCATGCTCGCCCAGAACTTCGAGCCCGCAAAGCTCGCGGACGCCACTGCGAAGATCGAGGCTGATTCGATCGCGTACCGCGAGCTCTACACCGACTGCTACAACGCACTCGAAGCGGGGGCTGTCGACACCGTCGATGCGGCACTGCTGGGCGGTATCGCGTCCGCGGGCAAATTGCTCGGTCACGCCATCGCAAAGACCCCCGTGGGCGACCATACACTCATCGACGAGGCGCTCGAAGGCGCAGGAGAGAGCATCGGAAAGTTCAACGACAAGCAATCCGAGAAACTCCTCGAAAAGCTCCATCAGGCAAAGACGCCCGACGTCACGCCGTTCAAGCAGAGCGTAAAGGAGATCGACACCCTCTACAACCGCCCCGCGCAGATCGCCGTGGACGCCGAGAACGTCTACATCTTGCCTGCCAAGCAGCAGGAAGAGTAACGATACGCGACAGGCACGCGCCATGCAGACAGCTAACGCCCCTACCTTCCCGCCGCCTTCAGCTTCAGCAGCAGGTCGCCCAGCTCGGGGCACTTGCTAGAAAGGCGCGTCTGAGCTCGCTCGCCCATCCCCCACCGCTGGCGGACTTCCTGGGCGCGCGGGCTCACGCGGTAGTCCCCGTCCATCACCTGCTTGAGCAGCTTGGCGGTCACGCGCGCATCGGCAAGGGCGCTGTGGGCGTGACCCGTCGGCTCGTCGAACTCGATGCCAAACCACGTCGCCGCGTCACTCAAAGAGACGCACCCGTGGCTGCCCACGTCCATGATCGAGGTGTAAAACGCCTGCAGGTCGGCCCAGTCCGTAGGAAATGCGGAAAGATCAATGTGCTTTGCCTGGCACTCGGTCAAAAGCTGTCGACGGTCCGCCCCGCTCCAACAGACCACCTGGGCGGAGTAGCGACTAATCCAATCGCTGAGCCTTTTGATCACCACATAGAGCGGATCGGCCATCGCGGTGTCCACGGCCGATATCCCTGTGAGCTCGCGGACGGGGAACGCAACGCCTTCGGTAAATTCCGTCTGCACAAACTGCGAGAACTCGCCCATAACGTTACCGTGGTAATCGAGCTTGACGGCGCCGACCTCGATAATCTCATTGCGCAGCCCACGTCGCTGGCGCTGCTTTGGCACCAGCGCAAACTCAAAGTCCAGCACAATCTGGCGCGCAAAGTTCGTCGTATCGATAGCCGAGATGCACGGCGTCTTTTCAGCTGACACGGTTAGGGCCTTTCTCCGTCAAATGCCGCTTGTTACATAAGCGACTACATTGCCGTAAGGATAGGCGCCCGTACGGACATGAAAGTGGGGCGCAATACCATGCGCCAGGCACACGCCATGCAGACGGCCCCAAGAGAGTTGCCCGCTCTATTCAAATGCATGAAAAAGATTTAGGCCCGGTGACTTGAATCAGCGGTCATCCCGGGCCCATCAGAGCTCGTAGAGCTCTTGGTTGCTTTGGTCTCGCTCTTCACGGCGCCTATCGAACTTTCCGAGGCACTCAAGCAGCATTCGAAGCATAACAAGTCGCTGCCATTAAGGCACTGACCTCTTGACCAAGCAACAGCGCTGCCCAGCTATCACCCTTGGGCTGCCGTCAACTTTATTCTATCCGCGAGCATCTGGTTTACCAAATGGATTTTCGGTAAAGGAAGCACGGCACGCCCGCAAAACCACTACGCCCCAAGTGCCGCCATGGGAATCACCGCCACGCCGTCGTCGCGTGTGTAGGCAATACTCCCCTTTCCAACCACGACCGCCAAAAACGCCGGCGCGGCATTCTGGGCGGCAGGATTGGAGAGCACTTTCCTCTCCAGCGCCTTGAGATTTCTCGCTCCATCGTCTGCTTTCGCATCACTCAGCTTGACCTCGATGGCTCCCCAGCGCCCGTCGTGCTCAACGATCAGATCGACCTCAAGGCCCTTCTCATCTCGGAAATAATAGACACTGTTGTCGACACCGCCGTAGGTGGAAAGGAACACGCGCACGTCGCGCAGGACGAGATTCTCAAAGAGCATCCCCAGCGTTTGCATATCGCCAAGCAGCCGCTCAGGGGTAGCCCCCAGCAACGCCGCCGCAAGTGACGGGTCACAGAAGTAGCGCTTGGGGCGCACGCGAACGCGGGCCTTCGAGCGCATGGGCGGCTCCCATCCGCACAGGTCCTCGGTCAGCTTGAGCCTGTTGAAGAGGTCCAAGTACGCAGCGATGGTCCTCTCGTCGGGGCCCGCCTCACCGTACGAGGCATCCTTTACGAGCGTCTTGTACGTGACAGCCTGGCTCTCGTTCATGGCAAGAGCTCGCAAAAGGCCGTGTGCAAGCTCGGACGACATGCCCTCGTCCAGCACGTTGACGCCGAGCACCGAGTGCACGTACTGGCTTGCCGTCTCTCGCGCAAGATCTTCCGAAAGCCCAAGATTTGCAGGCCAACCGCCCCTGCAGCACCAGCGGGCGACGTCATCCACCGTGCTCTCGCGACGCTGAGGGGCAAAATCCTCGCCCTTAAAGAGGCTTGCCAGTGACACGAGCGGCTCGCCGTCGCCCGACTCACACAGGGCCATGGGGCGCATTGACAGACGGGCGATCCTACCCGTGCCGGAATGACGAACATGGCTGCGCTCCTCGCTTTTGAGCGCGGTCGAGCCCGTGAGCAAAAGTGTCCCCCGTTCGTTGCCGCTCGCGTCCACGAAACGCCGGGCGGCATCCCAAACCTCGGGCACCTCCTGCCATTCATCGACCAGGTGTGGCGCATCGCCGATGAGCGCCAGGCTTGGGTCGACCTCTGCCGCCGCACGCTGCGCAGGCTCATCGAGCCTGGAGACGCTCGCCGAGCGAGAGAGCGCCGTCCAGGTCTTGCCGCACCATTTGGGGCCGTTGATCTCCACACAGCCAAACGCCCGCATAAGGGTGTCGAGGCGCTCCTCTATGAGCCGGGGCCTATATCCCTTTTGGGTCAATCTCTTTGGTGCATCCATAGACGGCCGTCCCTCTCTATCATGCGATATGCGAAATTACGCCATTCTCAATGCTGATTTTACGCTACTTTCAATGTAGTTTTTACGCCATGACAGATGTAGTTTTTACGCCATTTTCATTGAAGGTTTTACGCTTGGCATCCTTAGCGCGACCCATTCCGAGCATCAAATCAGAGCGCGCTTGGTTATCTCCGCTCGCACATCTCGGCAAACGAAATCAGCTTGGTATCTCCCCTGCTCGCCGCAGCATCCTGACATCCTTGCGTAAAGCCTCGCTTCGAGAAGATCGCATAGCTTTTTTGCTGCCGTCTAAAGAGCTCGCTTCGGTGCACGAGCTTTTGCAGCACATCCTCGCCAACCGGTTCATTGCGCCATTTGCACTCCGCAAACAGCGCAGCGCCCTCGCCATCGTCAACAATCAAGTCGATTTCTTCCTGCGTATGTGTGCGATTGTCCGTCCCCCACCAGCGCCCGACGCTCGCCGGAACCACATCGAGCTGGCCCGCGCGCGCGAGTTCGTACACGTATTGCCTGCATATAAGCTCAAAGACCGTACCCATGTAATCCGATACGTGCGGCTCAATGCGCTTATACGCCATCTCGGCCATATCGTTTTGAATCAGCCCAATGTTCTGCGGCACAAACTTGTACCAGAACCTAAACATCTGGTCGCTCAGCAGATACACGGCTCGCTTATTGCTCGTCTCGTTTAGGGGCAGCTCGCGCTCGACAATCCCAAGCGACGCCAGCTTATCCACATAGCTCTTTACGTTGCTCGCAGGGATTCCCGTAGAGCTCGCAATCTCCGAGATCCTCGAGCGCCCCCGAGCAATTGCTTGCACGATCGCATCATATTGCTCGGGATTGCGGCACTCTTGCAACAGCAGGTTACTCGGCTCCTCAAAGAGATAGCCCGTAGGAGTAAGAAATAGACGTTTGATGTTGTCCTTGAGCGGTGCGGCAGGATCGACTTTCTCGATATATGCAGGAATGCCACCCGTCATGCCATAGCAAACTGCAGCGTCTTCGCGACTCATGCTCTGCCACAGGCCGAGGGTCGTCGTAAAATCGAGCGGCATGATCTTAAACTGGGCCGTACGCCTACCGTATAGTGGGCTCTCGTAGCCCAACACCTGTTCCTCCATAAACGAAAGAGACGAGCCGCATAGAATCAGCATGAGCCTAGTCTCTTTGTACAAGTGATCAATCTTGTCTTGCAGCAACGAACTGATCTCGGGATTCGATTGGGCGAGATAGGGATACTCGTCAATCACGACAATCAAACGTTCCGTGCGAGCCATGGTGGCCAATGCATCGAACGCCTCGTCAAAACTACGAAACGACACGCCTGCAGCACCAACCGAACCCGCAAGTATCGCCTGGCTAAAGCCGTGCAGGTTTGCCTCTGCATTGGTACGACGAGCTTGAAAGTAAATAGCCTTCTTGTCTTGGATGAATTCTGTGATAAGACGCGTTTTGCCCACACGACGACGGCCGTAAATCACAGGCATCTCAAAGGAGCCCGTGCCATACAGTCGATTGAGCTCGGACATTTCCACTGTTCTTCCGATAAACATAGGGCCATCCTTCCTTTACGTTATAGCTAGCTATATTATACCTTCCTATAATATAGCTAGCTATAACGTAATTCGACAAGCGGCGCACGTAAAAGGGGCGGTACACCACCGCACGTGGACCGTTCCGGAAAATGTATCCCGTTCTGGAGCCAAAAACTGGGCCGTAGTTTCCGCCAAACATGCCATCCGGAAAGCGTGTCCCACCCCGAGGCTCGATTCCGGGACGCAGTTTCCGCTTGAGGCCCGATCCGGAAACGGCATCCCACTCCGAGGCCGAAATCTGGGACGCAGTTTCCGGTTGAGGGGCGTTCCGGAAAGCGCGTCCCATTCCGAACGTCAATTCCGGGACATAGTTTCCGCCGACACAGACGACGACCTGCAGCCCTTATCACATGCCTTCAAATATGCGATCCAGAAACACAAAACAGCAGATAGAATGCTCTTTTTCAAAAAGTACACGTCTCGAAACTTACTCAGTCTTCATAACTCGCTACCGTTCAAGGTCGCCGATTACCGCCCACCGATTCGGATGTAAAAATGTCGCCGAAAACAGGCCATCTATCTGCATGGTTAGATTTTGGTCAGCTTTTGGTCAGCTGAGTGGCAAGTTCCAGCTGATACGTTTTTGCTACCCAAAAGGAGGCGGTAGCTCATGACCCATTACAATGACCAACTCATCGACCAGCTGCTCACTCAAGCCGAACAAGAGGGGCGCTGTCTGATTCCCCCGAGCACGGCGATCCGAAAAGCGCTCCTTCGGCGCACCGGCGGCACGGTTGTCTCGCCCATGTCGGGGTTGTTTGCGCGCAAAATGCGCTGGGATGAGCTCAACCGGGCGCAGCGTCATTGCGAGATTATTCGCGCCCTTGCGATCATCCACCCCGATTGGACGTTCTGCTCGTTTTCGGCAGCTTGCCTGCTGGGGCTCGAGGTCTCGTGGCGACACCTGAACGTTGTGCATGTCTGCAGCTCGACAAAGCCGTCGGCTCGCCCAGGCGTCCGAATCCAGCGGCATCAGATTGAGCCGGCCGGAGCAATACACAGAGCCGGCATATCGGTAACGCCGCCCATTCAAACGGTGACGGATTGCCTGCTGCAAACTGGTTTTGCCGACGGCATGCCCATTGCCGATTCGGCGATCTCAAAGCTTGGTCTAACGCAAGAGCAGCTGATGGCGGCCGTCGAGCAACGAGCGAGCACTCGCAACGACCGGGCCATCCGCACCGCCCTCACGACACTTCGGTATGCCGACGCCCGCGCCGAGAGCGGTGGAGAATCAGTCGCCCGCGCCGTCATGATCGAGACCGGCTTCGCACCCGACCAACTGCAATACGAGCTGACGGACCCCTTCGATTCGACCGAGACTATGCGAACGGACTTTGCCTGGGAGCGCCAGGCGCGGGAGCTCACGTTGGGAGAACTCGACGGGTTCGTCAAATATACCGACCAGGCCATGTTAGCCGGGCGCACCACCGCCGAGGCGCTCGTTGCCGAACGACAGCGCGAGGCGCACCTATCGCTCTACGGTCATCCTCTGCTGCGCTTTACCATAAACGAGGTCCGCTCGGCAGGAGTGCTCGCCAAAAAGCTGCAGACGGCAGGCATCCGGCAGACCGCGCTACCGACATGGCTCAACGATATTGAGCTGTAGGAGCTGCTAGGCCACGCATCGCCGAATCGCACCCCCCCTATTTGGGCCGCGTTTTCCCAACGACCACGCCAACGGAAAGCGCGTCCTAGCCTGGACGCTCAAAACGGGATGCACTTTCCGGATGGCGGGCCTAGCGGAAAGCGTGTCCCGGAATCAGGTCTCGGAACGGGTCGTGCTTTCCGGTTGAGTCCTTCAGCGGAAACCGCATCCCGGAATAAACACTCAAACTGGGATGCGCTTTCCAAACGACCGGCCAGCGGAAAACGCATCCCATTCTGAGGCATGATTCCGGGACGCAGTTTCCGCATGCGGCCCCGTTGGGAAAGTTCATCCCGTTCCGAAGCTGGATTCCGGGACACAGTTTCCGCATGCGGAGGCGCTCCAAACAAAAGGCCCCGGCTCGCGATGGAGCCGGGGGCCAAAGGCGCAGCATATGCAGTTGATATTGAGCGCGAACAGCCCATCAGCAATGGCTGTCCGCGCCCTACCCTACCCGCGGTTGCGAACGCGGCTGTACGGCGTATCCACCATGGGCAGATCCGGACGCAGCTTGCCGTCGAATGCGCGATAGGCGTTCTGTACGGCGGGCGCCGTGGGAATCGTTGCGATCTCACCGATGCCCTTGCCGCCGTATGCCACGGGCAACAGCTCGTCCTTCTCCACGTAGATGGCGTGGATATTCGGAATCTCGGGCGCACGGAACAGCCCGAGCGTACCGTACCTTGCCTGGGGTACGCAGTCCTTGAGCGGCCAGTCCTCGGTAAGCGCATAGCCCATACCCATGAGCACGCCGCCTTCGATCTGACCCTGGATGGAGATGGGGTTGACCACCTTGCCGGAATCGTGCGCGGCATAGACCTCGCTCACGCGGCCGTCATCATCCAGAATGACCACATGCGTGGCAAACCCGTAGCAGATGTGGCTCTTGGGGTTGGGAACGTCGGCGCCCAGCTTGTCGGTCGGCTCCAGGTACACGTAGCCAAACTCGCATCCCCCGAGCGCCTTGATGGCAGCCGCGGGATCCTGAGGATGCATACCCTGGCCGGCGACGAGCTCCTGCGTGCGCAGCTGATAGGCGCGACCGTCGTCGTACTCAATCTTGACGCCGTCGCCATGCGCGCTCACGGGAGTATCGGGTGCGGGCTTGCCGGCCTCGATGTCAAGCATGGCATCGCGCAGCAGGAAGGCGGCACCGCGCACGGCCTCGCCGGTCACGACCGTCTGACGCGAGCCAGACGTGGTGCCGGAGTCGGGAGCGTTCTCGGTGGAGCACTCGCCATTGGCAATGCAGCTCAGCGGCAGACCGCAGGCCTCGGCAACGTCCTGCAAAAAGACCGTGTTGCAGCCCTGGCCGATGTCGGACGTGGCGGCGTAGACCACGGCGCGGCCATCCTCGACGCGGATCTTGCAGCGGCCGGCATCGGGCAGGCCCACGCCCACGCCGGCGTTCTTCATGGCGCAGGCGATACCGGCGTGTCCGGGATGCGCGTAGTAGGCATCCTTGACCTCGAGCAGCGTCTCCTTCAGTGCCGTGGAGCAATCGGCAATCTGGCCGTTGGGCAAAACCTCGCCCGGCTCGATGGCGTTACGGTAGCGGATCTCCCACGGATCCAGGCCGACCTTCTCGGCCAGCAGGTCGATCAGGCTCTCGAGCGCAAACTCGGACTGGCAAACGCCAAAGCCGCGGTACGCACCGGCGGGCGGGTTGTTGGTGTAGTAGCCAAAGCCGCGAATGTCGGTGTTCTGGTACTTGTAGGGGCCGACGGCATGCGTACAGGCGCGCTCGAGCACCGGGCCGCACAGCGACGCGTAGGCGCCGGTATCAAAGTTGATCTCGCAATCCAGGCCGGTAAAGTTGCCCTCGGCGTCGCAGCCCAGTGTAAAGGTGCCGTCCATGGCGTGACGCTTGGGATGGAAAGCGAGCGACTCGGCACGTGTGAGCTTACACTTCACAGGACGCTGGAACTTATATGCGGCGAGCGCGGCCAAGTGCTGGATGGACACGTCCTCCTTGCCGCCAAAGCCGCCACCCACGAGCATGGTCTCGACGACCACGCGCTCGGGCTCGCTATCCCAGCCAAACATGTGAGCGCACTCTTTGCGCGTGTCGTAGGCGCCCTGGTCGGTCGACTGCACCTTGACGCCATTCTTGTACGGGAAGGCAACGGCGCACTCGGGCTCCAAGAAGGCATGCTCGGTAAAGGGCGTGGTAAAGCGCTGCGTCACGGTAAACGCGCTCTCTGCCAGCGCCTTGGCGGCGTCACCGCGCGTCACGTGACGGCTCTGGCACACGTTGTCCTTGAGCTCCACCGTGTTGCCAAAGGCAAAGAAGCTGTCGTGCAGGCGCGGGGCGTCGGCAGACCTGGCCTCGGCGATGTTGCGCACGGGCTCCAGCGGCTCGTAATCAATCTTTACGAGCTTCTTGGCCTTCTCGAGCGTCGCCTCGTCCTCGGCAACCACCAGCACGATGGCATCGCCCACGCAGCGGGTGATGTCGCCCTGGGCGATCATGACGTCCCAGTCCTGGATAAGGTGGCCGACCTGGTTGACCGGCACGTCCTCGGCGCGCAGGATGCCAACCACACCGGGTAGGGCCTCGGCCTTGGAGGTATCGATGGAGAGCACGCGGGCACGCGGATACTTGGAGCGCACGGCGCTGGCGTAGGTCAGGCCCGGCTGGTCGATCTCGTCGATGTCGTCGGGGTACTTGCCCTCGCCGAGCACCTTCTTGCGCACGTCAATACGGAAGGCGCGCTTGCCCACGCCGTAGTCGTCGCCGCGCTCCAGATCCTCGTCGATCTGCTTTTCGCCGCGGAGCACCGCAGCGGCCAGCGCAATGCCCTCGATAATCTTTTTGTAGCCGGTGCAGCGGCAAACATTGCCGCGGATGGCGTACTTGATCTGCTCCTCGGTAGGCTCGGGATCCTCGGCGATGAGCGCTGCACCCGCCATGACCATACCGGGGATACAAAAGCCGCACTGCACGGCGCCCACGGCGCCAAAGGCGTACACAAAGGCCTCGCGCACGTTCTCGGGCAGGCCCTCGACAGTCACGATGTCGCGGCCGGCGGCAAGGGCGGTGGTCAGCACGCACGCCTTGACGGCCGCACCGTCCACATGGATGGTGCAGGTGCCGCAGGCGCCCTCGGAGCAGCCGTCCTTGGCGGAGTGAATGTGCAGGTCGTCGCGCAGATAGCGCAGCAGCGGTTTGTTTTGGGTCGTCGTGTGCTCGACGCCGTTAACGGTAAAAGTGAATTCCTGTGCCATGGTGATTCCCTTCTACACGCCGGCGGCGATACCGGTGCGGTCGTGGATGGCGCCATGCGGGCAGACGACGGCGCACATGCCGCACGACAGGCAGTCCGTGCCGTCGATATGGGCGCAGTTGTCCTCGATGCGGATAGCGCCGGCAGGGCACTTTTTGGCGCACATGCCGCAACCGATGCAGCTGGTGTCGCAGATCTTGCGCGCAATGGCGCCCTTATCGGTGTTGTTGCAGCGCACCAGGATGTTCTGGTAGCCGGGAACGAAGGCAATCACGCGCTGCGGGCACGCCATGCCGCACAGGCCACAGCCCGTGCACTTGGAGCGGTCCACGCGGGCGATGCCATCGACCAGCGCAATGGCGCCGTGGGGGCAGGCCGTGACGCAGGCGCCACAGCCAATGCAGCCTTCGCTGCAGCGGGCGTCGCCGCCCGCGGAGGCACAACCGCTTCCGCAGGCAACGTAGGCTACGTGATGTTGAATGGATTTGGCCATAAGAGACTCGCCTATTTCTTAAGAAGGTACGAATAGTTGTCGCGCACGGCCCTGATGGTCAGGCGGACGGCCTCGGGAAGGCCGGTGTTGACGGCATCGACCGAGACGGTGCGGACCGTGCCGGCGACGCGGACCTTAAAGTGGTCCTCGTCCACGGCCAGGAAGCCCTCGTTCTCGGAGTTCTCCATGTCCTCCTCGCTCCAGAACAGGGTGAGCTTGTCCTTGTAGGGACGGCCCTCCTGGTAGGGGCAGAACACGGCGCAGTTGCCGCACTCGTTGCACATACCGTCGACGTGGACGACCTGATGCTTGGCCAGGCCCGGCACCTTAATGGCCACGTTGGCGCGGTTGGGGCACACGTCGCAGCAGACCTCGCACACCGAGCCGCAGCCCAGGCAGCGGGTCTTGGTGCAGTTGCGCTTGTCGCGGCACAGCGACCCCTTGCGCTCGTAGCAGGCGTCCTCGCGGCCGGCCTGCTCGTTGCAGTCAGCGTACTTGTTAAAGTCCACACCGGCGATGGCACGGGCGACCTCGGCGGCATCGGCGATGGCCTCAACCACGGTGGCAGGACCGCGACGGCAGTCGCCCGCAGCCCAGACGCCCTCGACGCCGGTGGAGGTGGCGGCAAGACGGCCGCGACGGTCGTGCTCGACGCCCGCGGCGTCGTACAGGCTGGCATCGATGCCCTCGCCCACGGCGCAGATCACTGTGGTGGCAGACAGCTCGACGGTCTCGCCCGTGGCGACGGGGCTGCGACGGCCGCTTGCATCCGGCTCGCCAAGCTCCATAACATCGCAGGTCAGCACGGCGCCGTTGAGTGCCTTGGGCGCCAGCAGCTCGCAGAACTCAACGCCGTCGGCAAGAGCAAGATCGAGCTCTTCCTCGTCGGCGGGCATCTGCTTCTTGGTGCGGCGATACACCAGGCGCACGTTCTTCACACCAGCCAGGCGCTTGGCCACGCGGGCCGCGTCCATGGCGGTGTTGCCGGCGCCAATGACCACGACGTCCTCGCCCAGCTCGAGCTTCTCGCCCCTCTTGGCGGCCTCGAGGAACTCCAGCACGTCGAGCTCGGCGCCCTCGCCCAAGCCCGCAGAGCCGGGCATCCAGGCACCGGTGGCCACGACAACGTCGGTAAAGCCCTGAGCCTTGAGCTCATCGATGGACTTCACGCGAGCATTGAGTTGTACCTTGGCGCCAAAGGCCAGGCAGAGCTCTGCATCGTGGGAGATATCGTCGCTGGCGATACGGAACTCGGGGATCACATGACGGACCACGCCGCCGAGCGAATCGCGGGCCTCAAAGATAGTGACAGGCACGCCGGCGCGCGTCAGGAAGAACGCCGTCGCCAGACCGGCCGGGCCGCCGCCGATAACGGCAACGTTGCGCTCGCCGTCGTTGGCGATGGCCTGGGTGCGCAGCTTGGGCAGCACGGCGGTCATGGCCTCGCGGGCGGCCTTGAGCTTGCTGGCGCGGATCTGGGCGCCCTCGGGCTCGTAGAACGCACGCTCGCAGGCACGGCCGCAGGGATGCGGGCAGATGGTGCCGGTAATGAACGGCAGGGCGTTGCGCTCGACGATGATGTTGAGGGCGTCCTCGAAGCGGCCCTCGTCAACAGCCGCCAGGTAGGCGGGAATATCCTGCTGGATGGGGCAGCTCGTGCGGCACGGCGTGGTAAAACAGTCGGAAAGCGGGCTCTTGCCGGCGACCTTGCGATCGGGCAGCGGGCGCAACGGCTTCTTGTAGAGCGGGTTGGTGAGCGAGTCGGTCTGAATCGCGGTCACGGCCTCGAGCGAGACGCCCGCGAACGGCTTGCCATCCAGGTCGGTAAACTCGCCGGCCATCTGGCTAAAGCGCTCGTAGCCACCGGGCTTGAGCACGTCGGTCGCCAGGGTGACGGGCCAAATGCCGGCATCGTACAGGGCACGGATGTTGTAGACCGTGGCACCGCCGGAGTAGCTGATGCGCAGTTTGCCATCGAACTGCTCGGTAATGCGGCGGGCAGCCTCGATAGTCAGCGAGAACAGCGAACGGCCGGACATGTACATCTCGGTGGAGGGCAGCTCGTTTCTCGTCACGTCGACGGGGAACGTGTTGGTCAGCTTGACGCCAAACTCCAGGCCGCGCTCGGCGCACAGGGCAATCAGGCGCTCGAACATGGGCACGGCATCGGCCCACTGCAGGTCCTCGCGGAAGTGCGTATCGTCGAAGACGATGTAGTCAAAGCCCAGCTCGTCGAGGCGCTGGCGGGCAAACTCATAGCCCAGCAGCGTGGGGTTGCACTTGATGTAGGTGTTGAGGCCCTTCTCGGTGATCAGATAGGTCGCGATGCGCTCGATCTCCGCCGGCGGGCAGCCGTGCAGGGTAGACTCGGTGATGGAGTTGGACACGCGTGCCGGGATGGACTCGACAAATGCGGCGTCGACATGCTCAAACTTGTCCAGGTTAGCGAGCGCCCAGGTGCGGCACTCGTTCCAAACCTCGGAGCCGCTGGCGTCCTTCATGCCCTCGATGCAGGCGTCGACCTTGGGGCTCTTGATGCCCTCGAGGTCATAGCCCACGGACATGTTGAAGACAAAGCCGTCCGGGCTTCCCAGGCCGTACTCGCGAGCGATGAGGTGGCAGGCGAACCATGCCTTCACGTACTCGGCAAAGGCCTGCGGAACCTCGAGCTCGGTCGACCACTCGCAGTTGTAGCACTCGTCCTGCGCCACGATGCAGGGCTTGTTCACACACTTGGAGAGCTCCTCGCCGTCCATCACCTGAACGGTCTTGAGCTCAAAGAAGCGTGAACCGGCCACGTAGGATGCCACGATGTTTTGGGCAAGCTGCGTATTGGGACCGGCAGCCGGGCCAAACGGAGTCTCGATGCGCTCGTCAAAAATGGGAAGCGCACCCTCCTGGTTGGTCGTGACCATCTTACGCACGCCAAAGATGGCGTCCTGGGTCTTGTGCTCCTCGATGATCCAGTTCATCAGCTGCGAAAACGGGATCGGCCTCATGATGTCGCTCATAGTGAGCTCCTCTCTGTAACGCCCGGCGAGACCGCGCGACGGGCGCAAATACGGTGTAGCGCTAGCACAGCGCCGGCGACCCCGCGGAGGTCGCCTATACGCGCGTCGGATGCGGCGAAACATCCGACGCGCGTGAATCTACTTGTGAATTAGTAGGTGCGATCGTTGAGCGTGCTCCAGAGCTTCTTGGACTCAGCCATGGTCCACGCGTTGATCTTGTCCTCATCGATACCGATAAACTCGCGATCCTTGTACAGGACGCGGCCGTTGATGATGGTGGTGCGGCAGTTTTTGCCCATCATGCCAAAGAGCATGTGGCCGTCGATGTTCTCCTCGCTCAGCGGCGTAAAGGGCTTGTAGTCCATAACGATGACGTCGGCGGCGGCGCCGGGCTCAAGCACACCGAGTTTGCGATCGAAGTACTTGCTCGCCATCTTGGCGTTGTTCTCGAACAGCATCGTCATGGCCTCGCACCAGCCCACGTTGGGCATGGCGGCGTTGTGGCGCTGAATGATCAGGAAGACCTTAAGGCTCTCGAGCATATCGTGGGTGTAGGCGTCGGTACCCATGCACACGGGAATGCCGCGGCGGAAGAACTCGAGCACGGGGGCGCAGCCCACGGCGTTGCCCATATTGGATTCGGGGTTGTTGACCAGCCAAGTGCCGGACTCCTTGACGATATCCATCTCGGCAGGCGTCACGTGGATGCAGTGGCCGAGCATGGTGTCGGGACCCAGCAGGTTGTGCTGCAGCAGGCGCTCGACGGGGCTGATGCCACCGCGGTTGAGGCGGGAGTCCCACACGTCGTTCATGCCCTCGCACACATGGATGTGGAAGCCGGTCAGGCCGTTGTTGGCCTCGGCCATCTTATCCATGGTCTCGTCCGAAAGCGTAAAGGTAGCATGTCCGCCAAACATGGCGGCGATCATGTGGTTGTCGTTATCGCGACGCTCCTTGGCGGCCCACTGGGCAAACTCAGCGTTCTCGGCAATGGCCTGGTCGCACTTTTCCTGACCGCGGCGATCGGAGACCTCGTAGCACAGGCACGAACGCATGCCCAGCTCCTGAGCTGCATCCTTAATGGTAAAAAGGCTTCCCGGGATCTCGCAGAAGCTCGCATGGTGATCGAAGATCGTGGTGACGCCATCGCGGATGGAGTCAAGAATCGTGGCATAGGCGCTGGCCTTGGTGCCGTCGAGCGTCAGGTTGTCGTCGATCTTCCACCACTGCTGCTCAAGATTCTCCAGGAAGTTGGTGGGGTTGCAGCCCTTAATGGCAAGGCCGCGGGCCAGACCCGAGTAGATGTGGGTGTGGCAGTTGATAAGTCCGGGCATGATGAGGTTGCCCTGGGCATCGACGTACTCGGCATCCGGGTACTTGGCCTTGAGCTCGCGCTCGGGGCCCACTTCGACGATCGTATCTCCGTCAATGGCGACCGCACCGTTTGGAATGAACGGGGTCTGAGCGTTGCGGGTAAAGACGGAACCGTTAGCGACCAGAAGCATGGATGCTCCCTTCAACATCAGAGGCGGGGTTTGACACCTCTGACATGGCGGAGTGCGAAGCGCCGGCCTACACCGGAAACGGGCCCTCTCCCGTCAACGCTTCACCAAAGGGACAAACCCTTTGAAGTGCGGCTTGGCGCCGCATGGCGTCGGCGGACGAGGCGATGCGTCCGCCGACGAATAGCACCGAATTGGTTACTTCTTGCTCTCGGGCAAGACCAGATCCACGGCAGCGTCCTTGGCAGCATCGATGTGCTGAGCCACGACCGGCGTCTGCGGAAGGATCAGGTTAAGGACAATGGCCATGATGGCGGTGGGGGTTACGGCATTGGAGCCGATGACGGTGGACACCCAGGCGGGCATACCCTCGCCGGCAAGGCAACCACTGGCCATCCAGATACCCAGGCCAAAGACGACGGAGGTGCCGACGATGGTGGTAGTGCGCTGCGTGAGGCCCTCGCGGGTGAACATGCGCACGCCGTTCATGGTGATGGTGCCAAAGACGCCGACGGTCGCGCCGCCGATGACGGGCTGCGGGATAGCGGAAAGGACGGCAGAGAGCTGCGGGAACAGACCGGCGATGGCAAAGACGGCCGCGATGATCACAAAGACCCACTTGTTGACGACCTTGTTGGAGCAGATGATGCCCACGTTCTGGCCAAGGGCGCTGGTGGGAAGACCGCCCAGCAGGCCGCCGACCATAGAGGTGAGGCCCTGGGACACGATAGCGCCGGAGAGTTCGCGCTCGGTGGGCATACGGTCGATGGAGCCCAGGCAGGCGGCGGAGACGTCACCGATAACCTGGATGGCAACCATGGGGAACACGACGGCGAGGGTAATGCAGACCTCGGGATCAAACTCGAGCGCGTAGGGCATGAGCTTGGGAAGGGCGAAGACCTGAGCGGTGGCGACGCTGGAGAAGTCGATCATGCCAAAGGGGATGGAGACGATCATGCCAACGATCATGCCAAAGAACACGGATCCCAGCTTGAGCGTGCCCTTGCCAAAGTTGGCGAGCGCAAAGACCACGGCGAAGGTGATAAGAGCGACGCACCAGGCCTGCGGGGTGCCCCACAGCGGCGTACCCATACCGCCGGCCATATACTTGACGGCCGTGGGATACAGCGAAACGCCGATGGAGAAGATGACCGTACCGGTCACGACGGGCGGGAACAGCCACTTGATCTTGCTGTAGGCCAGACCAAAGAGGACCGCGACGGCGCCGCCGACGATCTCGCCACCCAGCAGCGCACCAAAGCTAAAGCCCGAGGCACCCATGGCCTGCAGGGCCGGCAGGAACGCGAACGAAACGCCCATGACGATGGGCAGGCCGCCGCCGATGCGACGGAAGGGAGCGAAGGCCTGAAGGGCCGTGTCGATTGCCGAAAGAATGAGCGCGACCTGGATGATGTCGGTGCTCTGCTGGCTATTAAAGCCGTAGACGCCGGCCATGATGACAGCCGGGGTGATGATACCGGCAAACGAAGCCAGTACGTGCTGAAGGGCACACGGGATCATTTCCTTAACGGGAGGCATGCCTTCACGAGTGAACAGGGCTTCAGTGCCGTTCTTAACCGTCTCCTGGGTCATTTGACCACCAATCCTCGAAATAGTTGTTTTCGCATCTAACGCTCTATTGTGACGCAGTGCGGGGTTGAGGTTGTGCCTTCGTTGCATATCGTATTAAAGATGATTCTCATTCTCAATAATAATTTTTTGTTATCAGACTATTCTTCAGCTGAGATAACGCATTTCCGCAGGTCAGGAAAGTGTCTGGTCAAAATAACATCTTACTTTTCTTTTGGTCAACCGTTTACCGCTAAATTCCTACCGTTCGTCTGTATTACGCAATGTACCTGCGGATATACGAGATGATGAGCAGCGTGTTACCATGATAAAAAATTGTTATGAACGCCCTCAGGGCATTGGATTCACCCAAAGGAGTTGCCCGTGAACGAGACCGTACGTCGCTTTTTGCCGATGGTCGATTTTCTGGAGCAGATACTCGGCAAAAACAGCGAAATCGTGCTGCACGATTTCTCGGATCCCGACCACGCCATCGTTGATATTCGCAACGGCATCGTGAGCGGCCGCAAGGTCGGCGGTCCCGCCACCGATCTGGCACTCAAGATCATGCACGACGCCAAGTATCGCGACCTGCCGTTTATTACGGGCTACGAGGGGCGCGGTGCCGGCGGCAAGACGTTGGAGTCAGCGACGTACTTTATCCGCGAGAATGACGAGATCGTCGGTATGCTCTGCGTTAACACCGACCTCTCGACTGTGCGCTCCATCAACGCCATGGCGCAGCAGCTCATGGCGTGCTTCGACGCGGCGCCGACGCGCACGGAGCCCGCCCCTATCGAGGTCGAAAGCCTTTCGGAGTCCACACAGGAGCTCATCGACCGCAGCATTGCCGAGTTGCTGAGCGCGCGCGGGCTGGATGTAGCGTCGCTTGGTCAGAGCGACCGCGTGGACGTCATTCGCCACCTCAACGGTAACGGGGTGTTCATGCTCAAGGGTGCCGTGGCCTGCGCCGCCTCCGCGCTGGGCATCTCAGAGCCCAGCGTCTATCGCTACCTGCAAAAAGTCCGCAAGGAAGGCTAACGAGCAAAATGAAGCGCGGCTCCACAAGCGATCCGTCACTTGACAAAAAGACCCTGCAGCTCGCACGCGCTGCAGGGTCTTTTTGCATGTCATGTTTAGTTGTGGCCAACGCCTTAGAGAGCGGCGACGACCTCGATCTCGACCAGACCGCCAGCCGGAAGGGCGGCAACCTGGAAAGCGCTGCGCGCGGGGAACGGGGCCTCGAACTTGGAGGCGTAGATCTCGTTCACGGCGGCGAAGTCGGCGATGTCGGCCAGGTAGACCGTGGTCTTGACGACATCGGCAAAGGTGGCGCCGGCAGCGGTCAGCAGGGCCTCGACGTTGGCGAGGGACTGCTTGGCCTGGGCCTCGACGCCCTCGGGCATCTTGCCAGTTGCGGGATCGATGCCCAGCTGGCCGGACAGGAACACCATGTTGCCGGCCTGGATACCGGGGGAATACGGGCCGATGGCTGCGGGTGCGTTATCGGAAGACACGACGGTCTTGCTCATGTTTTTCTCCTTACGATCAATTGAGAGAGCGTGAGCGCGGTGTTCACACCGGGAGGCACAGTTCGGTCTGAACACCGCGCTTGATTGGGATAGTACTCAAGGTTTCTGTTTGATGCAAGAATATTATCAGCTTGCGAGAATATTTTATCGCCCAACGGTTTCCCCGAACCGCTGAACGGTTCTCATGTGGAGCAGCCAGTCCAAGCTGCTGAAGACTTTGTCCTGCTTAGGCTGCGGGCGTCGCCCACCGCAGCGACGCCACTATACTTTTGAGTGTCTGAGCATTTTGAAAGGCAGGATATGACCGCAACCGCCAGTCGAACCACCAACCGCAGACCCGAGCTTTTAGCGCCCGCCGGAGGACCCGAGCCCTTTGCCGCCGCACTCGCCGCTGGCGCTGATGCCATCTACTGCGGCATGGGCAGCTTCAACGCCCGCCGCAAGGCCACCAACTTTACCGACGAGGCCTTTGAGCAAGCCTGCCGCGCCGCACATCTAGCCGGGTCGCGCGTCTACGTCACGGTCAACATCGTCATCAAGCAGTCCGAGATGGACGATGCGCTGCAACTCATCTATCGCTGCTCCACGCTGGGCGCCGACGCCTTCATTATCCAGGACTGGGGTCTGTTCTTTGAAGTCAAGCGCACCATGCCCGGCATCGAGACGCACATCTCAACCCAAGCAAACATCCACGACGACCGCGGAACCCTTTGGTGCCGCGAGCAGGGCGCCGACCGAGTGACCTTGTCGCGCGAGCTCTCCATTGACGAGATCGCCGCCATCCACGACGCCGCACCCGATGTGGACCTCGAGGTCTTTAGCCACGGTGCCATCTGCTTTTGTTACTCGGGCCTGTGCCTGCTCTCGAGCTTTGCCATGGCGGGCCGCTCGGCCAACCGCGGCATGTGCGCCCAGCCCTGCCGCCTGCCCTACGAGCTGATCGACGAGAACGGCCACTCGCTCTCCCCTGCCGGTCGCGAGCGTGCGCTATGCCCGCGCGACACCAACACTTCGCAGCTTGTTCGCCGTCTGTATGACGCCGGCGCCGCATCGCTCAAGCTCGAGGGCCGCATGAAGGCCCCTGATTACGTGTACTCCATCGTCGACGTGTATCGTCATCAGATTGATGACATGCTGGCCGATGTTTCGACCTCCAAGGATGAGGATGCAGCCCGTCAGCGACAGCTCAAGCGCTGCTTTAACCGCGACTTTACGCACGCCTACCAAGACGGTACCTCGGGTGACGAGATGATGAGCTACGAGCGCTCCAACAACCGCGGCCAGATCGTGGGCACGGTGCTGGGCAGCCGCCCGGCCAACCGCGATGTGCGCGGCCTCAAGCCCGACGACCGCCGTCGCCGCGCCGCCATCGCCCGCATTGAGTTGTTTGAGCCCGTGGGCAAGGGCGACCTGCTGGAGCTTCGTCACGATAACGAGTTTGACCAGTTCCTGACCACCATTGCCGCCGATGATGCCGCCGCAGGCGACATCATCGAGTGCCGCGTGCCCCGCAGCATGCCCGAGGGCTGCCGCGTGCGCGTGATTCGAAGCCAGCGCGCCATTGACGCCGCCGGGGCTGCGCTCAAACGCGATGTGCTGCGCCGCCGCGCCGTAGACGTGTCCGTTGTGGCGCGTCTGGGCGAGCCGTTTACCGTTACGCTCACCTGCTGCGACGACCCTTCGCTTACGGCCACGGCCACGGGCTTTACCGTCGAGGCTGCCAAGACCCGCGCCGTCGAGGCATCCGATCTGGTTGAGCACGTCGGGCGCATGGGCTCCTCTCCCTTTGAGGCCGCAAGCTTTGACGTTTCGCTCGACGCCGGCTGCGGTATGGGCTTTTCCGCCGTGCACAAGGTGCGCGCCGCCGCTTGTAAGGCGCTGGAAGAGGCCATTCTGGCACCGTACGAGGAGCGCGCGAAAACGCTCGAGCTGCCGGCGATTGTAACCAGTGATTCCCGCCCCGCGCCCGAGCACTACCGCGATGGGCCGCAGATCTGCGCCACCGTCACCTCGCTCGAGGCCGCCGAAGCCGCTCGCGCCGAGGGTGCAACGCGCATCTATATGACCACCGATGCGCTCGATGCGGCCGAGCTCTCCCCCGCCGATGCATTTGAGCAGGACATCGTACCCGTACTCGACGAGGTCTGCCGCGCCCTTGACCACGTACGCGTCGATCCCTGGATCAATGCCGGAGCCACCGTCGCCGTCGGCAATATCTCCGAGCTCGCCGTAGCCGCGCATGCCGGCGCCACGGCCGAGATTCGCTCTTGCCTGCCGGTGCACAACACGCCCTGCATGGAGGCGCTTGCCGAGCGCGGAGCCGGTGCGTTTTGGCTCTCGCCCGAGATCACGCTCGACGAGATTGTCTCGCTCGGCGCCGCCGCGCCCGCGGCTCTGGGCATCACCGTCTTTGGCCGCCCGCGCGTCATGACGAGCGAGCACTGCATCCTGCAGGTTGCCAATGGCTGCATCCACGATTGCGCCAACTGCCGCCTGCGCGCCCGCAAGCTGTCGCTCAAGAATATCGACGGCAAGGTCATGCCCGTGCGCACCGACATCCATGGCCGCTCTCGCTTGTACGACGCCTACCCCATCGACCTTACGCCGCAGGTACCGCAGTTGCTCGACGCCGGCGTCCGTCGTCTTATGGTCGACGGAACCCTGCTCGAGGCCGATGAGATTGGCCGTGCTGTCGCTCGCGTCCGTCGCGCCGTCGAGGCGGCTCAAGCCGGCCGCAAGCCCGCCGCCCGCCTACGCGGGGCGACCTCGGGCTGCATGTTTGTGGGAATCAGCTAACCGAAAGGCTTACACGTGAACGAAGAACCTCAAGTCCTCTACTGCGACGCTTGGCTCATGGCCATCGACAAGCCCGCCGGCATGATCGTCCACGGCGACGGCACCGGCGAGCGCACACTTACCGACTACGCTAGCGACCTGTTGCTGGCCATGGGCGACGGCTTTGCCGCGACCGACATGCAGCCGCTCAACCGCCTGGACCGTGACACCACCGGCGTGGTGTTGTTTTCGCTCGACAAGCAGACGCAGCCCGCCTTTGACCAGATGGTCATCGACCACGCTTTCGAAAAGCACTACCTGGCGCTCGCCGAGGGCAAGATCGACTGGAACGAAAAGCTCATCGACAAGCCCATCGCCCGCGACCGTCACGACAGCCGCAAGATGCGCGTCGGCGCCAGCGGCAAGCCGTCTCAAACGCGCGTGAAGGTGCTCAAGCGTCTTAAGAGCCGTCGTGGCCTGCCCACGCGTTCGTATATCGATGTCGAGCTGCTCACCGGCCGCAAGCACCAAATCCGTGTACATCTGGCGAGCGAGCGTCATCCCCTGGTAGGCGACGAGCTCTACGGCACGCCGCGTCCCTGCGGCCTGATGCTCCATGCCCACAGCGTGTCCTTCACGCATCCCGTAACCGGCGAGCACATCCACATCGAAGCCCCCTGCCCCTGGGAGCCCTAAAACCTGCCGAAAAGGGACAGGTTTATTTTGGCAGGTTTTATCTGGACAAACGTCAAAACCACCACAAAGGTTCCTGCCCCTTCGCGGTGGTTTTGGCCTTAGCCCGTCCCCTGCTGTTAGACCGTGATGACGTTGTCCATTGCCCGGTACTTGGCGGGGACATCGCCTGCGGTAATAATCGTTGCGTCACGGAAGTCCGCGAACTTGACGGGCGCCACCATGCCAAATTTACTGGCGTCCGAGATTACGAAGCGCTTGGCCGTATGGCGCATCGAGATACGCTTTACTTGCGCCTCCTCGATATCGGGCACCGTGAAGCCCTGCTCGGCGGCAATGCCGTTAGAGCCCCAAAAGCCACAGTTGAAGTTGTAGCGGTCTAAGGTTGCCAAGGCATCGGGGCCAACGAGCGCCTCGGTCTCGGGTTTGAGCTCGCCACCCAGCACCACGGTACGCATGCCGCGCAAAGCAAGGCGTTGAGCATGGAGCACGGAATCGGTCACATAGGTGACATCTTCAAGGTGTGGAAGATGCTCGATGAGCCTGAGCGTCGTCGAACCCGAGTCGATGTATACAAAGCTCTCGGGCTCCAAAAGTGCCGCCGCACGGGCGCAGATACGCTCCTTGTCGTCGTTATGGAGGTCGCTGCGCTCATTAAGCGTTAGGTCGCGCGTCACGTGCGCGCGCTCAAGACTCGTCGCTCCACCGTGGACCTTGGCGATGCGATGCGCTCGGTCGAGCGTCTGCAGGTCGCGCCGAATGGTAGACGCCGTCACACCCAGGGCTTCGGCAAGCTCTGGCACAGTAACCGAGCCAGCCTGCTGCACCATCGACACGATCGCGTTGAGCCTATCTTCCGCAAGCATCGCTTACTCCTCCTCAGGGTACACGACTCCCCAATCGGCGCGGAGCTTGGTCATCAGCTCCATAACATCGGAAGCATAGCCCAGAAGCTCGCGCTTGGAATCGTCGCCGGCGACGGCCCGCTCGAGGTCAGCCATCTCGTAGCACAGGGCATAAGCCTCGGTGCCCGCGGCGACCTCCTCGCGATGACCGTCCGCGGTCCACACGATCGTCGCGTGATCGGCGCGCGGATACTCGTTGACCTCGACATAGCAATTGTCAAAGCTGATAACCGAGCGCTTTGGCTGCTTGGAGTGGAGCGTAAGGCTCACGACACCCAGCTGCTGCTCGGCATTGCGGCAGACGATGCCGCCTGCAACGTCCACGCCGGTCTCGCAGGTGTTACCCAGAGACACGACCTCGACGGGCTGGCTCGCCATAAACAGGCGCATGACGGACAGGGCGTATACGCCAATATCGAGCATGGCACCGCCGGCGAGGTTGCGATTGTAGAAACGGTTGGTCAGGTCGCCGTACTCCTTGTAGCTACCAAAGTTGAGCTGAGCAAGGTTCATGCGGCCAAACTCGCCGGCATCCATGCGGCGGCGCAGCTCTTGATACAAGGGCATGTGGAGCACCGTGGTAGCGTCCATAAGGACCACGTTGTGTTCGGCGGCAATGGCGCGGGCCTCATCGAGCTCGGCGGAGTTGAGCGTGATGGCCTTCTCGCAGAGAACGTGCTTGCCGGCCGCCAGGGCGGCGCGCAGATAGGTGATATGGGTGTTGTGCGGGGTGGTGATGTAGACGGCGTCGATGTCAGGATCGGCGTAGAGATCCTCAACCGTGTCATAGACCTTCTCGACGCCGTACTGGTCGGCAAAAGTCTGAGCCTTGGTGAGCGTGCGGTTGGCAACGCCCGTAAGCTTGCGGCCGGCCAGGGCAAGGGACTGAGCCATCTGGTTGGCAATAACGCCGCAACCGATCACAGCCCAACGGAGCTCGGGAGCCGTAAAGATGTCGTTAGGGAACGGCTTGTCCTGGACCGAAGCAAATGCTGCTTTGGCGGCTGCCGCGGCGTCGAGTGGAGCCTGCTTGGAATCTGCCATTATGTGTCTCCTGAGTCATCGGAAGTCCTTCATTTCAAACAACCCTATAGTCGCACAATTGCGCGCGTATCTGCTCGTGTTTGCGTATTTATTTGCTTGTCAGTCATTATTTAGCCATAGTTTGCAGATGTTTGCGCAGCTATGCGCATTATCACGCAAGGCTATGCGCGTAAATGCGCATGCGACGATCCTTGTGAAACATAAAGGGACGGAACACCAAAGCCCTAAAAGACAGACCCAGCTGTATTACTTCACCCCTCTGGGGGCATCAGACATCAAAGGATCGTCCCAAACTGCCGGCACATAGAGACTGTCCCCCCAACGACTGGTCATTAAAGTCTGTCCCCAATGAATGGTCGTCCCAAGCTGCCGACAGAAAATGAACGCCCCCAGGTGCCGGCATTTCAACGGCCACTCATTTAAGTCTGTCCCCAATGAGTACCTCCGTCCCCAAGGGATCAAAAAAGGCCCGGGTGCCGTGGCATCCGGGCCTTTGCTAGCAACTTGATGTTGCGGGCAGCTTAGAACTTGTGGCCGCACTTCTTGCAGACGCGCAGCTTGTTCTTGCCGTCCTTCTCGTGACCGACGCGGGTAACCTTACCGCACTCGGGGCAGACGAGATTGACGTTGGAGGCGTCGATGGGAGCCTCCTGCGAAACGATGCCGCCCTGCTGGTTGGCAGCGTTGGGCTTGACGGCCTTCTTGACGACCGAAACGCCCTCGACAACGACCTTGTTCTCGGCGGGGAAAGCACGCAGGACAACGCCCTGCTTGCCGCGATCCTTACCAGAGAGAACCTGGACCTTATCGCCCTTCTTGATATACATATATCTCCCCTAACTACAGGGTCTCGGGAGCGAGCGAGACGATCTTCATGTACTTCTTGTCACGAAGCTCGCGAGCGACGGGCCCGAAGATACGGGTGCCGACGGGCGAACCATCGTTGTTGATGACAACGCAGGCGTTCTCATCAAAGCGAATGTAGGAGCCATCCTTGCGGCGGATCTCCTTAACGGTGCGAACGACGACGCAACGGACAACGTCCTTCTTCTTGACGTTGGCGCCAGGGGTAGCCTCCTGGACAGCACCGATGAACACATCGCCGATGCCTGCATAACGACGCTTGGAACCGCCAAGCACCTTGATGCAGCGAATCTTGCGAGCGCCGGAATTGTCGGCGACGTTCAGCATGGTTTGCATCTGAATCATGGTAGATGTTCCTCCGAACTAAGAACCGAAGAGAGGTGCGCAGCCTTTATGCGGCCCGTGGTATGCAAGCCAGGCATACGCACATCTTCGGAAACGTACAAGTCGTAAGAGCGACTGCTTATTTAGCGCGCTCGACGACCTCGATGAGGCGCCAACGCTTCATCTTGGACATAGGACGGGTCTCCATAACGCGGACGGTGTCGCCCACGCCAGCCGTGCACTCCTCGTCGTGAGCGTGCAGCTTCTTGGAGCTGGTCATCATCTTGCCGTACTTGGGGTGACGCTTACGCTCGGTGATGGTGACAACAATGGTCTTGGCACCGGAGACGGAGGTAACGACACCCGTACGGACCTTACGCGAGTTACGCGAATCAGTCATGTTCTCTCCTTAGGTCCTACTCGGCGACAGCGGACTTCTCCGCTGCGATCTCGCGGGCGCGCTGCTCCGTGAGGACGCGAGCGATGTCCTTCTTCACGGTGTTGACGCGAGCGGTGTTGTCCAGCTGGCTGGTGGCCATCTGGAAACGAAGGTTAAAGAGCTCGGCGCGCATTTCCTTCAGCTTCTCAACGAGCTGAGCGTCCGAGAGCTCACGAATCTCTGCGGGCTTCATTAGTTCTCCTCCTTGGCGGCGGCGGCGTCCTCAGCAGCCCACTTGGCCTCGAGAGCGGCCTCCTCAGCCATCTCCTTCTCGATGCGCTGCTCGGCGTTCTTGGCAGCAACAATCTTGGTCTTGATGGGAAGCTTGTGCTGTGCAAGACGCAGAGCCTCGCGAGCGACCTCCTCGGGCACGCCCTTGACCTCGAACATGATGCGGCCGGGCTTGACGACGGCCACCCACTCCTCGGGGTTACCCTTACCAGAACCCATGCGAGTCTCGGCAGGCTTCTTGGTGATGGGCTTATCGGGGAAGATCGTGATGTAGACACGACCGCCACGCTTCATGTAGCGGGTCATGGCAATACGAGCGGCCTCGATCTGACGGTTGGTGATCCAATGGGCCTCGAGAGCCTGGATACCAAACTCGCCGAAATGCAGCTCGGTATTACCCTTGGCCTGGCCCTTCATGGAGCCACGCTGCACCTTGCGGTGAAGAATACGCTTAGGGGCAAGCACTACTGACCCCTCCTCTCGGAGTTACGACGACGAGGACGGGAAGAGCCCTCGAGTGCAGGGTTGGGAACAGGCTGGCCCGGGAGCTTCTCGCCCAGGTAGATCCAGACCTTCACGCCGCAAGCGCCCATGGTGGTGCTGGCGACAGCCGTGCCGTAGTCGATCTTGGCACGGAGGGTGTGCAGAGGCACGCGACCCTCACGGTACCACTCACGACGGCCCATCTCGGCACCGCCGAGACGACCGGAGCACTGGATACGGATGCCCTTGGCGCCGGCCTTGCGGGCGGACTGGACAGCCTTGCGCATAGCGCGACGGAAGGCAACGCGGCCCTCGAGCTGCTCAGCGATGGACTGAGCAACGAGGTTAGCGTCGAGCTCGGGGCGCTTGATCTCGACAACGTCGACGGAGACCTGGCCCTTGGAGACGCCAGCAACCTTCTCGAGCTCGGTGCGGAGTGTATCGATCTCGGCACCCTTCTTACCGATGACAACGCCGGGGCGAGCGGTGAGGATGATGACCTTCACCTTGTCGCCAGCGCGCTCGATCTCGACGCGGGAGACAGCTGCGCGGGAAAGACGCTTCTCGAGGTACTTGCGGATCTCGAGATCGTTACCGAGGGTCTTAGCGTAATCCTTCTCTGCGAACCAGCGGGAGCGCCAGTTCTCGGTGATGCCAAGACGGAAGCCGGTGGGGTAGACTTTCTGACCCATACAGCTTTACGCCTCCTTTCGAGGAGCAACGACGACGGTGATGTGGGAAGTACGCTTCAGAATGCGAGAAGCGGAACCCTTGGCGCGGGGACGGATGCGCTTAAGCGTCGGACCCTCGTCAACATAGGCAGCGGCGACAACCAGGTTGTCGGCACGCAGACCGTTGTTGTTCTCGGCGTTCGCAACGGCGGAACGGAGAACCTTCTCGACATCCACGGCGACGGCGCGGTCGCAGAAGTGGAGGATGTCGAAGGCCTGAGCGACAGGCTTGCGGCGGATCAGATCGACCACCAGGCGGGCCTTGCTGGGGGAAACACGCACGTACTTAGCGACGGCGCGAACCTCGGTGGCCTCAGTTTCAATAGACTTAGTTGCCATTTACGGTTAACCCCCTATTTGGCCTTGTGGCCACGGAACGTACGAGTCGGCGCGAACTCGCCGAGCTTGTGACCAACCATGGACTCGGTAACATACACGGGCACATGCTTGCGGCCGTCGTGGACGGCGATGGTGTGACCAACCATCTCGGGGAAGATGGTGGACGCGCGGGACCAGGTCTTCACGACGTCCTTCTTGCCAGCCTCGTTCATCGCGGTGATACGCGAGAGAAGGCGAGTCTCCACGAACGGGCCCTTTTTGAGACTTCTGCTCATAAGTGCTTTCTCCTAAAACTCGGTATCCGAAATTACTTCTTACGACGACGAATGATGTGCTGGTTCGAGACCTTCTTCTTCTTGCGCGTACGAAGGCCCTTCGTCGGCTTACCCCAGGGGGTAACAGAGGGACGACCAGAGGTGTGGTTCTTGCCCTCGCCACCGCCGTGCGGGTGGTCGACAGGGTTCATGACGGTACCGCGGACGGTCGGGCGCACGTTCAAGTGACGCTTACGGCCGGCCTTGCCGATGACGATGTTGGCGTGATCGGCGTTGCCGACCTCACCGACGGTGGCGCGGCAGGTAACGAGGATGCGGCGCATCTCGGAGGAAGGCATACGGACGATAGCGTACTTGCCCTCCTTACCCATCAGCTGGCAGGAGTTACCGGCGGAACGGGCGATAGCGGCGCCCTTGCCCGGCTGGAACTCGACGGCGTGGATGAGCGTACCGACGGGGATGTCGGCGAGGGGCAGAGCGTTGCCCGGCTTGATGTCGGCGTCAGAACCGGACATGACGGTCTGACCGACCTCGAGGCCCTTGGGGGCCAGGATGTAGCGCTTCTCACCGTCAGCGTAGTGCAGCAGAGCGATGCGAGCGGAACGGTTCGGATCGTACTCGATCGTGGCAACCTTGGCGGGCACGCCGTCCTTGTTGCGCTTGAAGTCGATCACGCGGTAACGACGCTTCACGCCGCCGCCCTGGTGGCGGGTGGTGATGCGGCCGTTGTTGTTACGACCGGCCTTCTTGGGCAGGGGCTCGAGAAGAGACTTCTCGGGCTTGGTGCAGGTGATCTCGGAGAAATCGGAGATCGTCTGCCAACGCCTACCAGCGGAGGTCGGCTTAAGGTGCTTTACAGCCATTACAATCCCTTTCAATAGGAATCCGTTAGCCATCGCAGACAGGGATTCGAGGTTCTGCCTCGGGTGCGATGACACCGGACGTATACACGGTTCCGGGCGTGTCCATTTTATACGCCCAAAACCTTGAGCTCTCGCCTCCCCTATTTGGGAGGCATGAGCTCACTCAACAGCAGCGAGTCTTAGGCCTGGTTGCCAAAGACCTCGATGGTGTCGCCCTCGGCCAGCGTGACGATGGCCTTCTTCCAAGAACGGGTCTTGCCGGCGACATAGCGCACGCGCTTGGTCTTGGGCTTGACCGTCAGGGTGTTCACGCGAACGACCTTGACGCCGAAGATCTCCTCGACAGCGTCCTTGATCTGATACTTGTTAGCATCCTTGGCGACCTCGAACGTGTACTTGTTCTGCTCCATGCCGGAGAAGGAACGCTCGGACACGATCGGACGGATGATGATCTCGTGGGCGGTCATTTATGCAAGCACCTCCCCGAAGTGAGCGGCGATGTCGGCGGGCATCAGCACAGCGTTGTTGTTGACGAGGTCGTAGGTGTTGGCCTCATCGGCGGTGATGATGAACGTCTTGGGAATGTTGCGGAACGACAGGTAGGCGTTGACGTCCTCATCGCGAACGATGATGGTCAGACGCTTGCCCTCAAGGCCGAGAGCCTTGAGCATGGCGACGGCAGCCTTGGTGGAAGGCTTCTCGAAGCCGTAGTCGTCGACGAGCACGAGCTCGCCATCGGCCAGCTTGGCGGACAGCGCAGAGCGCATAGCCAGCTTGACCTCCTTGTTGTTCATACGCTTAGCGTAGGAACGGGGCTTGGGGGCGAAGACAACGCCACCGTGACGCCACTGGGCAGCACGGATGGAACCCTGGCGGGCACGGCCGGTGCCCTTCTGACGCCAAGGCTTCTTGCCGCCACCGGAAACCTCAGAGCGGCCCTTAGCGGACTGGGTGCCCTGACGCCAAGAGGCCATCTGGCACTTGACGATGTGGTGCATAACGTGGATGTTCGGCTCGATGCCGTACACCTCAGCGGCGAGCTCGGCCTCGGCGACCTTCTTGCCCTCGCTGTTCTTTACTTCAAACTTTGCCATTTAAGTGTTCTCCTTGGTATGACGCTGGGCTAAATGGGCTGGGCCCTTAGGCCATACGGATGGCGACGAGACCATTCTTGGCACCCGGGACAGCGCCCTTGACCAAGATGAGGTTCTGCTCGGCATCGATGCGGACAACGGAAAGGTTCTTGACGGTAACGCGCTCGTTACCCATGTGACCGGCCATCTTGACGCCCTTGAGGACGCGCGCAGGATAGGCGCACTGACCGATAGAACCGGGGTGACGCTGGAAGTGAGAACCATGCGTCATAGGACCGCGGCGCTGACCCCAGCGCTTGATGCGACCCTGGAAGCCCTTACCCTTGGAGGTACCGATGACGTCGACCTTCTCGACATCAGCGAAATCAGCGACGGTGACGACCTCGCCGACCTTGTGCTCCTCGCCGTTCTCGACGCGGACCTCACGAAGGAAGCGGACAGGCTCGACGCCGGCCTTGGCGAAGTGACCAGCCATAGGCTTGTTCACGTTCTTGGCCTTGATGTCGCCGAAACCGATCTGGACGGCGTCATAGCCGTCGGTTGCCTGAGTTTTAACCTGCGAGACAGCGCAGGGGCCAGCCTGGATGACCGTGACGGGAACGACGTTGTCGTCCTCGTCCCAAACCTGGGTCATGCCAATCTTGCGGCCGAGAATCATGCTGATCAAGATATGATCCCAACTCTCGCGTGGTCTTGGGACAATGCGTACACCACCGAGCGTACGCCCCTAGAGGACCACTACTT
>UQPP01000005.1 GCA_900543025.1 uncultured Collinsella sp. | reverse complement strand
ATGTACGCGTTATCGACTGGTACGGGCACAGCGCCAACCGCAACGACCTGTTCGACGGCGACGGCACGCACCTGTCGACTACCGGCGTGACCGAGTACCTCAACCTGATCCACGATGCGGTCAAGAAAGACCTGCCCGTGCACCCCGAGGACCACGTCAACGATCCGCAGCCGGCAGCCGTCAAGTCCGCCGCCGACGCACTCGTCAATGCCCTCGCCTACAAGCCACACAAGCTGGGCACCGACAAGTAACGCGCAGCAAAATCTGTTTACACCCGCAGGGGGCGTCGGCCACGGCCGACGCCCCCTGCGGCAGTTAGGGGCGCTCCTCAACTGCCGGCACCTGGAGACACTCCTGGCGCGGCCAATGAAGACCTCTGCGGATGAATTCCAAGCCGCTCCGCCGCTCCAGACATCATTTCCGCGCCTCGCGCCTGCCCCAAACAATCAAAACAAGCCCTTTTCGCCGCACCCTCAAAGGTCTGTGGGCAAAAAAGGGCAAATATGAGTACTGTTACCATTTTAGTAGCAGGCAAAACCACCCAAAATGACGTCCGAGCGAACCCTACAACCCCCTAAGACAGCCAACCTGACTGGTTTAAGGCGTATTGGAGCCAATTTTAATGAACATACTATAGGTTATGTTTATTATCTTCTTGAATGTAAATGCTATTCACTTAGCAACAGTACTCATATTTGGCATTTATTGCCCACTGCCATATAACTAACACCCTATAGCAGACAAAAACAGGCCGTAGCCCATCGCTGCGGCCTGTTTGGAGTCCAAAAGAGGCGCTAAGCGCTGTAGCCCATCGCCTGCAGGACAAACATGACAACCGTGAGCACCGTAATCACGCCGATAGTCGCCCAAGTGAGCACGTTCCACACGCGGCCATTGCGGTTGGCACCCATGATGTGACGGTCGGCGGCGATAACCACCTGGAACACCAGAACCACGGGCAGTAGCACGCCATTGATGACCTGCGAGGTCATCATAATCTGGAACAGATCGACGCCGGGCATGAGCACCAACACGGCAGAAATGCCGATGATGGCCGTAATGATGCCGCGGTAAACCGGGGCCTCGTCCCAGCTGCGGTCGGCACCGCGCTCCCAGCCAAATGCCTCGCAGATAGCGCTCGACGTAACGCCCGGCAGCACGCAGGCAGCCAAGAAGCTCGCCGCGACCAGGCCCGAGGCAAACAGTACCGTGGACCACTGACCCGCAATAGGCTCCAGCGCGCGGGCAGCATCGGCGGCATCGCTAATCTGAATACCCGCCGGGAACAACACCGTACCGGTCGTGATGATAATAAAGCCGGCAATGACATCGGCGGCAAGCGAGCCGCTCACGGTATCGATGCGCTGCAGCACGATATCGTCCTCGCCCGCGTTCTTATCGACCACGTTGTTCTGCGCCAAGAAAATCATCCACGGCGCGATGGTGGTACCGATCGTTGCGACCACGAGCGACACGTAGCTGGGGTCATTTTGAATGTTAGGCACGACCAGGTCGACCGCGACCTCACCCCAGTTGGGGCCAGCCATAAACGCGGCGACAATATAGGTCACGAACACGCAGCTCACCAGCAGCAGGATCTTCTCGATGCGCTGGAAGCTGCCCGACATGGTAAGCATCCACACCAGCAGCGCTACCAACGGCACCGAGATGCTCGCCGGCACGCCAAAGAGAGCAAGGCCGCTAGCGATGCCCGCAAACTCAGAAATGGTCACAGCCGTGTTGGCGATCAACAGCGCCGCCATAGCAAGTACACTCTTGCGCACGCCAAAGCGCTCGCGAATGAGCGATGCCAGGCCCTTGCCCGTGACGCAGCCGCAGCGCGCCGCGGTCTCCTGCGTCACGATGAGCAGCACGGTCATGACGGGAAGCATCCAGAGCATCTTGTAGCCATAGCTGGCGCCCGCGCTGGAATACGTTGCAATGCCGCCGGCGTCATTGCCCGAAAGCGCCGCCAGCAGACCGGGACCCATAGCGCCAAAGATAGCCGCGATGGTCAACTTTTGCTTGGTGCCCGACTTTTGCTTGGTATTTTGCACGCGACCACCTAACCAATGACCGACATGGTGAGCAGCACCGCAGCGGCGCAGTACGCTACGCACGAGATCATGACGGCAATAACGTTCATGGCGGTGCCCGACGTGTTGAGGTCATGCTCGTCACGCCAGAACAGCACCATCAGGTAAATCACGGCGCTCATGTTGCCAACCAGGCAAATGATGGCAGCGATATTAAAGCACCCGGTAAAGAGTTGCTCCTCAAACATGGACGCATCGGGGAATGCAGCGGTGCGCACCAGCTGCGCGCACAGGTAGGTCACGAGCGAAAGGATCAGGCCCATACCCGTGCTCTGGAAGAAGAATCCCAGGTACGGTTTGGGCTCGTCGTCGTGGCCGTCGTACTCGAGGAAGTAGTTCTTGACGAACGACACCATGCGCGAGGCAGCAAGCAGCACGAGCGGCATGGCGCACATGGGGAACACCACCAGATGCGCGGGGCCGAGCGCCGTTCCCAGCACGGTCGCCATGATGCACGACGCGATGCCCCATACAACAACCCAGTACTGGCGATGCACGAACCAGCTGAGCACGTTCGTCGAGTCGTCCGACGCGCTATCGCCCGAGCCGACACCGGCGATCTGCAGGTCCTCCTGGTGCTCCTCGGCGATAACGTCCATGGCGTCGTCGAAGGTTACGATACCCAGGATATGACGGTTCTCGTCGCAGACAGGGATGGCAACCAGGTCGTACTTGGTCATCTCGTCCGTCACGTCTTCCTGGTCCTCGTCGGGCGACACATAGACCAGGTCGCGATAGGCCAGCTGACCCAGCGTGGCGTCGCGGTCGGCTACGATCAGCGTGCGCAGCGAAAGCACGCCGGTCAGCATGCCGCTCGGATCCTCGGTATAGACGTAGTAGACGCTCTCGAAGTCCTCGTCGAGCTCGCGAATCGCCTCGATGGCGTCACCGACCGTTGCCGTGGCGGGCAGGGAGACAAACTCCGAGGTCATGATGCGGCCGGCGGTGTTGTCCTCATACCCCAGCAGGTTACGAATCGCCTTCTCCTCCTTGACGCCCATCAGGCGCAGGAGCTTCTCGGCCTTCTCGTAATCGAGCTCGTCGATCAGGTCGGCTGCATCGTCCGGGTCCATCATAGCCAGCATCGACGATGCGTCCGTGTCGGACAGGCCCTCGAGCATCTCGGTCATAAGCTCGTCGTCATCGAACTCCGAAATGGCCTCGGCGGCCTGGGCAGTATCGAGCTGCGCAAACACCTGCGCACGCAGGCGCGGGTCGAGCTGCTCGATAATGTCGGCGATGTCGGCAGGGTGCAGCTCACCAAGCGTCTTGTGCGACACCGAGAGCTGGATGTTCTTAGTCGAGCGATCGAGCAGGTCCATGTAAGACCAGGCAATAATGTCCTCGCTGAGCGGCTTGCCCAGGTGCTTCATAAAGCCCTCGACGACATGCTCGAGTGTGGGGCTGATCGCGCGCAGCAGACCGCGGGCGCCAACTTCGGCACCCAGTAGGCGCAGCTGATTTTCGCCCGACATGGAAAACTTGATGTCGTTTACGCGCACGACCTTCATGCCCTGCGTGTCGACAATTTGCTTGTTAAGCACGTCGCGGGCGAGTAAGAGTTCGGTCGGCTGCAGGTACGAAAAACGGATTTCGGTGGCCGATGTCTTAAGGTGTACACCCGTCTCGTCGATACGGTCGACCCATTTGCGCCAGCTGATCATAAACGGCGTCTTGCCGGGACCGCGGAACGCGAGCGACGTCACGTGCGGAAAAACTTCGCCGGTAGCAATACCAAAATCGTTCACCACGCCGAGCTTTTCTCCATCGACGTCCAAGACCGGCAATTTGAGCATCTCACTCAGATAATTCAATGGTGCTCCCCATCATTATTCCTCCGGATGCGGCCGCATGTGCGACGTCCGGGGGCTTCTGGATATGTATACGCATGCGCGGGCGGCACGCCGCTCGACGCTTACACCCCGTGCATGCGCAAAAAGCACCTGCATGGGGTCATCGACTGTATGGTCGAGGTTTGGATTTCACCTGTAACCTTTCTCTTGACCCTCATTAACCGCAGTAACTATAGCATCAGCATCGCCCTGCGGCATCGAATTTATGCGCTGCACATTGCAGGCATACCAAACGCTGACGCATCCGTGACATAGTCATTGGGGACGTTCTTAAATGACTACCCAATGACTACTCTGTGGTATCTTCGTCCTCGGCAAGTTGGGGGAACACGGCGTCCTTGGGCATGGTGACCTTCGTCAGCGAGGTGAGCTTTTTGCTCAATGCCGTGTCCGTCTTGACCAGGTCGCTGAGCGTCACGATCTTGTAGCCGTCGGCAATGAGGCCGTCGATAATCTGCGGCAGCGCCTCGAGCGTCTGCTCGGCGCATTCGTCTCTATCGGTGAGCAGCACGATATTGCCCGGCGTCACCGAATCGAGCACCGTCGAGACCTGCTCGTCGGCACCGTTGAGCAGCCAGTCGCCCGAGTCAATATTCCACGAGACCACGGCGGAGACCAGGTCCATCGCATCAATCCAGTTTTGCTCGTCAAAGGCAGCGTAGGGAGCACGCAGCAGCATCGTCTTCACGCCGGTCGCCGACTTAATCGCATCGGTGCCTTTCGTGATCTGTTCGCGTACCGCCTCACGGTCCTGACCCTTGAGCGAATCGTCGCTGTAGCTGTTGGATCCGATCTCGCACCCGGCATCGACAATCGCCTTGGCCGTGGCAGGCGAGGCCTCGGCCGCATCGCCCGAAAGGAAGAACGTCGCGGTGACGCCCTTTTCCTTGAGCACCTGCAAGATCTGTTTGGTGGCGCCGCTCGGACCCTCGTCAAACGTCAGCGCCACGTACTTTTTGTTGCCCTTGGGCGCCACGCTGGCGCACGCAACAACGCAATCGGTGGCGGGCACGACCTCGCCGCGGTCCTGCGTCTTGCCCGATTGCTCACCAACCCACACCTCGGAGCGGCCCTGGGCACCCCACGTCTGCACATACTCGATAGCGCCCGTGCCCTCGACCTTGAGCTTGGGCTCGATAACCGTAGCCTGAACCTCGTGCTTCTCGTAGGTGTTACGGCCATCCTTGACCGTCACCTTCTCGCCACCCGTAAGCTCGCGACTATCCCATTTGCCTTGCTTCACGCGCTTGCCGTCGACCTTCACCGACAGCTTTTCGCCGCCATGGCGCTTGAGCACGCTATCGTCGACGGCCAGCAGATCGCCGGCGTCGTACGTTTCGGTCAGGCTTTGATCGTCGATGAGATTCTGCAACGTAGAGCCCACGCGCACCGCGGTCTTTTGCCCGTTGAGTTCCACGTCCACGCTGCGGTTGACGTAGCCCACGACGGCAGCGATAAACAGCACGAGCGCGCAACCCACGGCGATGAGCGCATAGGGCAGACGGGACGGTCGGCGCGGCGAGCGCCCGTTGCCGATGCGCGCGCTGCGATCGCTAAACCCACGGCTATGGTTGAGGTACATCGCGCCGGGCTTACGGCGACGTCGACGCTGACCGCCGGGCAGCTGCCCCAGGTCGCGGCGCGCCGTCGGACGCGCACCCGAGCGCCCGTTTAAGTTAGATCCGTTTTGGCGCATGTGCCCTCCCCCATAAACACAGCGAGCCGGAGCAACATGTCTCCGGCTCGCCTCCCATCATTTGGTACGTCGCTATTTGCTAGCTTTTGACGAGCCCCCGCTCGCCTTTTGATATTCGTCCTTAAAGGCCTTGAACATACCGCGCGTCTTGCCGAGCTGTTTGCCCAGTGCGCGGCTGCCCTTGTCCACGGCGACCGATCCCTTGTCATCGAGCACCTTGGCGCCCTTCTTGACCTTATCGCCCACCACGACGCTGGCCTCGGCAGCCTTGGCGGCCGCGCCGCCCGAATACCCGAGCGTCTTGACCTCGTCCGAGACAATCATCGCGCCGTTCTCGTAGCCGCACAGCATCGTCGGCGGCACCTGCGTGTCGCCCACCAGCACGCTCGAAGCGGCACCGGCGGTCACATAGAACGTCTGCACAATGCCCGAGCGCGGCTTGAACTCAACGTCCGAGCAGTAGCCCACGACATCGCCCGATTCCGTGCGCACGTCCATGCCAACCCAGATGATGCAATCGTCCAGGTTGATATCGAGGCGCTTGGCCGCGGCGGCATCGTAGGTGCCCTTGACGTCGTCGACCGCGACGGCACCCTCATAGACGCCGATGGCATCGAGCGCCACAAAGCGGTCGGGACGCTCGATCATGCCTGCGATATCGGACTGGCGGACCATAAAGCCCACCACGCGCGTGCCGCCCGGGGTAAAGACGGGAAAGTGAATCTTGCCGAGCTTTTTAGGGCTGCGCGGCGTGCCATCCTTTTTGGTGCGCTTGTCTTCGGCAGGCTTACGGTAAACCTTGACGCCGACAAAATCCCCTGCGCGCATTATGCCTCGGTCGAGGGCTCCGTGGCCTCGGTGTCGGCCTCGGCGACGTTCTCGACTACGACGTCGGCAGCGGGCGTCACGTTGCCGCCCGAGATGGCGTCGTTGAGCTGCTCGCGAAGCTGATCCATGCGCTCGCGGGCCAGGTCGACCTTGGCGCGCAGGTCATCGGTCTTGGCATCAACCATCGGACCAAAGTCGCTGACCGCGGCACGAGCCTCCTCGGCACTGTGCTCGTAGGTGTCACGCATGTTGTCCCAGGCATCGTTGGCGATATCGGCGGCCATGGCGCGGGTCTCGGCACCCGAGCGCGGGGCCAGGGCAACGCCGATGATAGCGCCGGCGGCGGCACCAAAGAGCGCACCGGAGACAAAGCTGAAAGTCTTTCCCATAATCATTCCTCTCCTGCGGGCACCTCAATGCCCACCGTTTGAATGCTGTCCATTATACCCGCAGCGCAACACTTGCCGCTCCGCTCATCTGCGTACGGCAAAGGCGCAGGTATGTGATGGTGATAAACGCCTAGGCCTACTCCTGGGGCATAGCCGGCATGGCCACCGTGGCACCCGGGTCCTCGCCGGCGCCGTCCACGAGCGGCAGACCGCCCTCATGCGCAGGTCCTGCCGGAACCGTCGCCGCACCGCCAAAGACGGCAGCGGAAGCCTCATGGTTCTCGGCAACCGCGCCCTCGGTATCAATCGCCACCTGGGGCTCGTCGTCAAAGTTGGGGACACCCTGGGGCTCGGTGGGAACGGGCTCGGCGGTCGCATCGGCAACGGGCTCGGCGTCGGCCGGCACATCGCCCTCGTCAGCGCCCTCGCCCTCGGCAGCATCTTCGCCGTTCGCAGCGGCGACGGCCTCGTGAGGATCCTTGCCCTCGGCCTCGGCGCGCATGCCCAGCACCAGGTTGCGCAGGCCCGCGACCGTGCCCTCCACGTCGGGGGCAGGCTGGTCGGCGTGCAGATAGGCCCAGTCCATCATAAAGGTGGCCGAAGACAGCGCACCGATGGCCAGCGCGTCGTCGGGGCACGAAAGCTCAACCTCAAAGACGCGCTCGTCGTGCTCGCTTACGCGCGTGCGGCCGCACGAGATGCTGCCGGCAAGACCGGTCTCGTTCATGAGCTCGACCGTCACATGCTCAAGCAGATGGCAAAGCTCGGTCTGGCCCATGCAGTCCTGGAACTCGCGACCGGAATCACCCAGGCACAGGTGCTTGGCAATCGCCGGCACCAGGTAATACACGCGCGCCGTAGCCTCGATATCCTCCGAGGTCATGAGCGGCATGCCGGGGTTCACCAGCACGTGCGCGCAGATCTTGTCCTCGCTGACGGTGACCTTAAGGATGTTGAACAGGCCTGCCATAACTCTCCCCTACTCTTCCTTGCCCTACTCGTCGCCGTCGTGCGGGTCCGCAGAGCCCGCACCCGACGCCGCCGGCTTCTCGGCCGAGGACTCGGAATCCTTCTTATCGGTTTCGGCCGGAGCGATCACGCGAATGAGCGAGATGCGCTGGCCACGCATCGACTGTACCTTGAACTTGTACCCTGCGACCTCAAACACCTCTCCGATGTCGGGCACCGAGTCGCAAAGCTCCAAAATCCAGCCGGCGATGGTCTCATAATCATCGCTTTCCTCAAGCGGCCAACCAAGCTCAATCGCGTCATCGCACGAAAAACGCCCATCAACGAGCCACTCGCGGCGCGAAAGGCGCGTGAGATACTTGTTGTCGGGGTCGAACTCGTCCTCGATCTCGCCGACGATCTCCTCGACGATGTCCTCGATGGTGATGATGCCGGCCGTGCCGCCGTACTCGTCCACAACCACCACGATCTGGTCGTGAGAGGTCTGCATCTCGGACAGCAGCGGCAGGATGTCCTTGGTGTCGGGCACAAAGGTGGCGTCGCGCAAAAAACCGGCGATGGGCTGGTCGCCCTTGCCGTCGAGCGCGGGCTGAATCAGGTCCTTAATGTGCGCGATGCCCGCGACGTTGTCGGGGTCCTCGTGATAGACGGGGATGCGGCTGAAGCCGGTCTGGCGCATGGTGGACAACACGTCGGCGACCGTCTCGTCGTCCTCGCACATAGTGGTGTCCACGCGCGGCACCATGACCTCGCGGGCAACGGTGTCGCCCAGGTCGAAGATCTCGTGGATCATGCGCTTTTCCTCATCGAGCAGGTCGTCCTGCTCCGAGACCATGTACTTGATCTCTTCCTCCGAGACGTTTTGGCGGTCGTCGGCGCTCTTGATGCGCAGGATGCGGGCCAGGCCATCGGAGCAGGCGCCGGTCAGCCACACGAGCGGACGGGCGATCTTTTGGAAAAACGACAACGGTCCCACGACCTGCTTGGATACGCCCTCGGCGTTGGCCAGACCGATGCGCTTGGGCACAAGCTCGCCGATCACGATGGACACAAAGGCGACGGCGACGGTGATGATGACCGGCGCCAGGCCGCGCGCGATGGCGGAAAGCGGCGCGATGCCAAAGCTCATGAGCCACGTGGCAAGCGGGTCGGACAGACTCGTCGAGGCGACGGCGGACGAGGCGAAGCCCACGAGCGTGATGGCAACCTGGATGGTGGCGAGCAGCTGGTCGGAGTCGGCAGCCAGCTTAATGGCACGCTCGGCGCGCTTGTCGCCTTCCTCGGCCTCGTGCTCCAGCACGGCGCGCTTGGCCGTGGTGAGCGCCATCTCGGACATAGAGAAGTAGCCGTTGATGAGGGTCAAAACGAGGGTGGTGATAAGGGAGATGGTTATGTCCATCGGGAGTTTCTCGAACCTCCAAGATTCGGGACGTCAGGTCAAAACGTTGATGGCGGATAGGGCAGTTGCACCCGGCGGGCGCCCGGACGGGCCCGCGGGCGCAGGCGCGATCGCTAGATTACGAAGAGGATCACCGCCATGAACTGGAAGATACTGCCGGCGAGCACCCACAAGTGAAACACACTGTGCAGGTAGCGCACGTTTTTGGCGATATAGAACGGCACGCCCGCGGTGTAGCACACGCCGCCGACGGCGAGCAGGGCAAGTGCCACGGGGTTGAGCAGCGCCACAAGTTCGGGCAGCTTAAAGACAACGAGCCAGCCCATCAGCAGGTAAACCAGGCCGCTTACCCAGTGCGGTTGACGCTCGCGTAGGAAGCACTCGAGGGCGATGCCGATAATGGCGATGGCCCATACGACAAAGAACAGCGCAGGGCCGCCGTCGTTTGCGAGCGTGATAAGGCAAAACGGCGTATAGCTGCCCGCAATGAGCAGGTAGATGCAGCTGTGGTCGATGATGCGAAACACGCGCTTGGCGCGCGCGGGCTGAATCGCGTGGTAGAGCGTGGAGGCTAGGTATTCGAGGATAATGCTGACACCATAGACAATCGCCGCGGCCATGTGGGCCGGGCCTCCGCCGCGCAGGGCAGCGAATACGATCAGGAGCACCAGGCCCGCGATACCCAGCAGGCAGCCGACACCATGGGTGACGGAGTTCATGATCTCCTCGCCCACCGTGTAGTATGGAACGGCCGCGGTCTTGGGTCGCGGCTTAGAACTGTCGCTCGAATCGGACATGCCGGTTACATCCTCCAACGTAAAGAGTTCTCAACACTATATCAAAGCGTCTAGGTACGTGCGAAATTTGCACCATACGTGACCCTTTGTTTACCCATTCTTTGCCTGTTGACGCATCAACGGCGAACGTCCATAATGCGCTTGCATTAAATGTTGATGTATTAACATCTTATAGGAAAGCTTCTTATGTCTCAAAACGCACATTCCCATCGAAAGCTCAAGATAGCCGGCGTCGTTGCGCTGGTGCTCGTTGTCGCGCTGTTGGGGTTTGCCGGCAACTTTCTGTTTGACTTTGCCCTGAATCCCCAAGCGCCGTACACCATGAAGATGATGCAGGATAGCAAGAACGAAAAAGAAGGCGAGCAGCCGGATGCCGAGGAAACCGAGGCGCGGGCGTGGTTTAAAGAGAATAGCGAGAGCAGCAGCCTCACCGCAGATGACGGAACCGAACTTGCCGCTTGGTATTTTGCCGCCCCAGAGACCACACACAATTACGCTGTCTGCCTACACGGATACACCAATGAGCCCATCGGTATGGCCCGATACGCCAAACGATTCCATGACCGCGGCATGAACGTACTCGCACCCGCTGCCCGCGCCCACGAGCGCTCCGGCGGCGACTATATCGGCATGGGCTGGCCCGAGCGCCTCGACATCGTCGCATGGATCGAGCGAATCGTTCAGGCTGACCCCGAGGCGCGCATCCTGGTCTTTGGCGAGTCGATGGGTGCGGCAACCGCCATGAACGTCGCGGGGGAATCTCTGCCCGCAAACGTGAAATGCATTATCGAGGACTGCGGTTATACAAGTGTTTGGGACGAGTTTTCTCTGCAGCTCAAGGACGTGTTCGGTCTGCCCAGCTTTCCCCTGCTCGATGTAGCAAACCTGGTATGCAACGTGCGCGCGGGCTACGACTTTCATAAGGCGAGCAGCGTGGAACAACTCAAGCGCGCGACGGTTCCCATGCTGTTTATCCACGGTGACCAAGACACCTTTGTGCCGTACAGCATGCTCGACCAAAACTACGACGCGTGCGCCAGCAAGGTCAAGCAAAAGCTCACCGTCCATGGCGCCACCCACGCCAAGAGTGCGCAAGTTGACCCCGAGCTCTACTGGAACACAGTCAACAACTTCCTCGACGAGTATTTTTAGGCAAATAGTACGGTTTACTGGTCTATCTGACCCCCTAGCACTTCCGAAAAGCCGCCCATGAGCGCTGTGCTCACGGGCGGCTTTTGCTAACGTTGCGCTATAAAAGCGCTTGATATGTCCAATAGACAGGTGCTACTTGACCTCAATGAGCTCGTACTCGCTCGTGCCCAAGCCGATCTTCTCGGCGTGCGCGATGCACACGCGCCAGTCGGTGTCGGGATGCGTGATGCAGAAGGGGTCCTTGGCCTGCTCGCCCTCCAGATGCTCGTGGTTGTGCTCCATCTTGGCCGCGCTATCGGTGAGCTCGGTGTTGGGCAGCGGCTCGGATGCCATGACGGCATCGGCGCAGGCCTGGTCGATGGCGACCGGGTCGAAGCTCGCGAACATGCCGATATCGTTGACGATAGGCGTATCGTTTTCGGGATGGCAGTCGCAGTTGGGACTGATGTCCATGGCAAGCGAGATGTGGAAGCTCGGGCGGCCGTCGACAACGGCCTTTGTATACTCGGCGATCTTGCAGTTGAGCACGTCGGCCGCGGCGTCATAGCCGGGCTTGATGCAGTCCTGGTTGCACGCCGCAATGCAGCGGCCGCAGCCCACGCAGCGATCGTGGTCGATGGTGGCCACGTGCACCGTGCGAGTAGCGCCGCTGGCAAGCTCGCGCTCGCGGGTGCCGTCGAACGAGACAGCGTTGTGCGCGCAAATCTTTTCGCAGGCACGGCAGCCAACGCAGTGCTCGGTCGAGACGTTCGGCTTGCCGGCGGCATGCTGCTCCATCTTGCCGGCACGGCTGCCGCCTCCCATACCCAGGTTCTTCATGGCGCCGCCAAAGCCGGCCTGCTCATGGCCCTTAAAGTGGGTGAGGCTGATCACGATATCGGCGTCCATGAGAGCCTGACCAATCTTGGCCTCGCGCACGTACTCGCCGCCCTCGACCGGGACGAGCGCCTCGTCGGTGCCCTTGAGGCCGTCGGCGATGATGATCTGGCAGCCCGTGGCATACGGGGTAAAACCGTTCTGGTAGGCGGTATCGATGTGCTCGAGCGCGTTTTTGCGGCTACCCACATAGAGCGTATTGCAGTCGGTGAGGAAGGGCTTGCCGCCCAGCTCCTTCACGACATCCGCGACGGCGCGGGCGTAGTTGGGGCGCAAAAAGCTCAGGTTGCCCAGCTCGCCAAAGTGAATCTTGATGGCGACGAACTTGTTCTCAAAGTCGATCTGCTCAATTCCGGCATGACGGATGAGGCGCTTGAGCTTGTCGAGCTGGCTCTCGCGAGCATGCGTGCGCAGGTTGGTGAAGTACACCTTAGCGGGTGCTGCGGGTGCAGGTGCGGTCATAGATCTATCCCCTCGGTCTATATGGCGTTACAGACATAGAGGATGGTACCCGCTGAAGTAGGGTCGAAGTCAAGCGCGAAACCTAGTCGTTCTCATTGGGGACAGACTTAAATGACTGAAACCACTCATTGGGGACGGACTTAAATGAGTGCCTCGCCACCCGGCAGTTAGGGACATTCCTTTTCTGCCGGCAGCTGGGGACAGTCCTTGCCAGCACGGCCGGCGAATCGGCAAAGACTGTCCCCGATGACTACTCTTGGACTTTGAGGGCTTCGGCCAGACTGAAGCGCTTGATGGAGCGCGTGTGTAGCAGCGCCACGACCAGGTAGGTCGCAAAGCCAATGCCGACGCATGCAGCCATAGACCAAGCGGGCACGTAGATCTCGATATTGCCGTTGTAGGCGAGCAGCATCGAGCGGAAGATGGCCGTGAGCGAGCCAATAATGACCGGCAGGCTCAGCACGAGCGACGCCGCCACGCACAGCGTGATCGAGCGGATGTACAGATGCGAGATCTCGCTATCGCGATAGCCAAAGACTTTCATGTAGCTGATCGAACGGGCGCTGTGGTCGATCACCGCCTTGGTCAGCAGGTACATAAACAGCAGGAAGATAAACACCGCGAGCCCGATCATCATTCCGATCATTTTGCTCATCATGCCGATGAACTGGTCGCCCACGGCCCGCATGTCGTCGGGCGTGGTGTCGCCGGCAAAGTAACGAGCATCGAGGTCGAGCTTCTCGTCGCTCACATAGCCGTTAAAGTAGGCGGCGTCGTTGCCGAACAGCTCGTTAAAGTCGTCGATACTCATATAGATATTCATGTCCGACTTGGAACCCCAGGCACAGTCCTTGCCCGCGTACTCAAGGGAATAATGCTCGCCCTCGTACTTGTCGATGAGCGTGACCTTCTGGCCCTCGCTCCAGCCAAACTTGTCGAGCAGGCCGCCGCCAAAGACGACGCGCCCATCGCCAACGTTGAGGTCTTTCCAATAGCGCGAATCGGGCGAGATGCCGTAGACGGAAATCGTCTCCTCGCCATTACCATCGCCGCGGTCGTATTGCAGCTGGTAAACGGCATATTTCTCGGCCTGCGCGATTGCGCCCGCGCCGTTGTCGGTCGTATTGACCGGGTGGATATCATCGTTGTCAGTGTCGATCTTAGAGGCCTTGTCGATCAGGTCGATAGCCTCGTCGCGGTCGCAGTCGAGGGCATCGGCAAGGTCATCGAGGCGCGCATAAAGCGCATCCTTCTTGTCCTGGACCTTGGCGAGCGCGTCCTGCGCCGCGGCCAGGCTCTCGGCAGACGGAGATGCGGTCGCGGCATCGGCTGCCGCCTGCGCTGCATCGGCCGCGTCGTCGAGATCGTCATCGGCATCTTGGGCGGCGGTGCGGAGTGCGCCGTCAACCGACTGCAAGCGCTCGAGTGCCAACCACTGCTCGCGCTCCTCGGCAGTACCCTCGAGCTCCAGCGGCGCCTTGAGCGTGTACTGGTGCTCGGCGACCAGGCCTGTCTCGAGGTTGTCCGCATAGTGCGTCATCGTGGGCAGAATCGCCAGGCCAAAGAGCAGCAGCAGCGACGCAAATGCAATGCCCACGAAGAGCGTGGCGAAGTTGCCCAGATTGCGCAGGAAGATACGCAGGCGGAAGCGGGAAACAAAACCCATGCGCTCCGGCAGCTGCAAGCCGCGCTTGGTGCCCGATTTGCCGCTCGCCTCGTGACGAAGGAACTGCAACGGCGTCTTGCCCATTTTGCGAAGCAGGCCCACCAGCGTGATGAGGATAAGCGCGGCGGCGGGAACCACGGCGCACTTCACAAAGATCTCCCAGCTCCAGTACACCTGGAAGGGCGGCAGGCTGTACGAACCGTAATAGAGGCTACGCATGGGCTCGGTAAAGAACACAACGCCGAGCGCAGTGCCCAAAAGCGCCGCGACCACGCCCACGATGGCGGGAAGCGCAAGGTAGTGCAGCACGATCTCGCGTCGACGATAGCCGCTGGCGAGCAGCGTGCCGATGATGGCGCTCTCCTCCTCGATGGTGGCGTCGGTAAGGACCACAAAGACAAACGCCATGATCACGATGATGATGTCGAGCAGCGTCATCCACATCATGGAGTCGCCGTCCACGTCGTCGCGCGCATAGCCAATGCCCTGATTGGAATCGGCATCGACCAGATCGTCCACGCGCGCATCGGCATCGGTCAGCGCCTCGACCATATCCTGCTCCGCATCGATGCGATCCGCGGTGGGGAGGTCGCGATCGGTAAAGGTAAAGGAGTAGGTGTAGGCAGGCGCGCCGCCGGCATCCTCGAGCGCGGCAAAGCCGGCGTCGGTGACCTCGGCCACGCCATAGGTGATGGTGTTCACCGTAAAGTCCGAATTGTTGAGGAACAGCGCCTGGCTATCGGGCTGGGTCATGATGCCGCAGATGGTGTAGGTGCGGCCCTCAAGCTCGACCTTATCGCCCACGGTGAGGTCGTTGTTGGCGGCAAAGACGCGGTCGATGGCCACCTCGTCGTCCGTCTTGGGCTGCCTGCCTTCGCAGTAGGACGCAATATCGACCTTGGTGCGGTGCGCATAGGTGCGCAGCGTGCGCTTGGTGCCGTCGTCACCGGACGCCTTTTTGATGATGGCGTCGATGGAGAAATTCTTGTAGAGCGTGACGCCGCCGACGTCGCCGGCCGCGTCCTCGGCGGCCTTAAGCTGGTCGTCAGTGGCCTCAAAGGCCGTGGTCACGCGACCGTCCTCAATCGTGTACTCGTCGCGCATATCGTCGATGAGGCAGCCGATGGAATGCGCCGCGAGCAAAAAGCCCGAGGTGAGGGCAATGCATCCGCACATAAGAAGAAAGATGCCTAGGTACTTGCCGATATTGCGGCGCAGCTCGCGCGGGAGACGTTTTGCGAGAGGTGTCATGGCGCCGCCTACCAATCGAGCTCGGCGGCCGCGACGGGCGACTCGTTGAGTTCATCCTCGACAATGCGACCGTCGCGCAGGCGCAGCACGCGGTTAGCCATGCGGGCGATGGCGGCGTTGTGCGTGACGATGATGATGGTGCAGCCGTAGGTGCGGTTGACATCCTCCATGAGCTGCAAGATTTCCTTGGACGTCTTGTAGTCAAGCGCGCCCGTGGGCTCGTCGCACAGCAGCAGGCCCGGGTTTTTGACGAGCGCGCGGCCGATGGCGCAGCGCTGCTGCTGACCGCCCGAAACCTGACGCGGGAACTTGTTACGGTGCTCGTAGAGGCCCAGCGAGCACAGCAGGTCGTCGACGTTGAGCGGGTTTTTGGACAGGTGCGCCGTGACCTCGATGTTCTCCTTGATGGTGAGATCGGGCACCAGGTTGTAGAACTGGAAGACAAAGCCCAGCTCACGGCGGCGGTACTCACCCAGGTCGGCGGGCTTGAGCACCGTGAGGTCGCAGCCGTCCACCATGATGGAGCCGCCGTCGGCATCCTCCAGGCCACCGATCAGGTTAAGGAATGTTGATTTGCCCGAGCCGGAGGGCCCCAGCATGACGCAGATCTCTCCGCGGTTGATGGACGTATCGATGCCGTCGAGCACTGTCAGGCGCGCATCACCGTCGCCGTAGTGCTTCTTGAGCCCCTTGACCTGGACGTAGGCTTGCTTCGTCGCCATGCTATCCCCCATTGTTAGCCTGTTGCTACTTTATGAATGTAATAGTAAACCTTGGCGAACTATTTTGGGGCGAGGGCTAGGATTTATTTCAGACTAGGCGCGGGATTTGGCGCGTGAGAGGGCCAGGCCTACGGCGGCAATGGCGGCGGCGAAGAGCACGGTGACGCCCAGGTCGCAGGCGATGTCGCCCAACACGGTGGACGTCAGATCCGAAGCGAGCGCCTTGCCAATCGCGTCGTTCACCCAATACGTCGGCACAAAGTGCGCCACCGTCTGCACGGCCGAGCCCATCAGCGACAGCGGCATCCAAGCGCCGCCCAAAAACGTCATGAGCATGCCGAGCAGGTTGCCCACACCGTTAAGCAGCTCCTCGCGCGCACCCAGGCTCGACAGCGCAAAGCCAACGGCCAGAGGCGTGCACGCCAGGGCAAACGTCGCCGCCAGCGCCAGGCACACGCGACCCACGCCGACCTCGGCAACCGCGCCGGCAAAGCCCACGACGCCCATCATGCTCGACACAAACCAGATACAGACGGTGAGCACTGCAGCAGCCGCGAACACGGCAAGCGAACGCTGGCGCTCGGAGATTGGGCCGGCATCCATACGACGCACGCGCTCGGGCTCGTTCATGCCCGAAAACACCAAGCCCACCGACACGATGACCGACGAGATAATCGCGTACGCGCCAAAGTTGAAGTAAGACTCGAGCGTTGCGGCGGCCGTCGAGTCGACCTTGACCTGCTCGATCTCGACCTCGGCACGCTCGGTGGCCGCGTGTTCGGCAGCCTTGGCGACGTCACCGTTGGAGGCAGCAGGCTCAAGTGCGGCTGCAGCGCCCGCGAGCGAGATCCAGCGCGAGGCCTCGGCAGACGAAAGCGCCGCCGCCATAGTGCCGGCACCGTAGGTCACATCGAGCTTGGGTAGGGACTCCCCCGCACGGGCGGCTGCAACGAGGTCGCCCTCAAACCCCTCCGGGATAAAGAACACGCAGTCGGCGCTGCCCTTGGCGCTGTTGCTCTTGGAGAGCGCGTCCGCAAGATCGTATGTATCGTCGCCGATGCCCGTGACCAGCTCAAAACGCGAACCCAGGTGCTTGGTAAGTGCACGCGAAAGGTCGCTATTGTCGCGGTCGACCACGATCACGTTGGTGTCGTAGGGCTCGTACTCGGCAAGCTGCGACGAGTTCCAGCTCACCGAGGCCGCGATGAATACGCCCATGAGCGAGATGAACACCGTATAGATGAGCAGGTAGAACGGGTGCGCCAGCGCCATGCGAAGCGCGGTCTTAAAGGTGCTCATAGCGGCTCCTTCCAAAGATCAGCGTGGCGGCGGCAACGAACAGCAGCGCCATCAGGACGAGCGCGCCGGCGCGAACGGCGAAGGGCCCCAGGTCTTCAAAGAAATACAGGCGATTGAACATGTCGCAGATGAGCTTGACGGGGTTGAACCAGCACTCGGCCGGGCAGGCGCGGGCGACGTCGTCGGCAAGCGCCATCGCCGGCTCGCCGTAGAGGCCGGAGAACAGGGCGCACGTGGTAGCAAAGCCCGTGAGGATGCCCGACTTGGACGCCTTGCCGCCCTTAACGGGAAGCGTGCCCACAAAGAGCCCCAAGCCCGTGGCGGCAAGCGCGGAAGCGGCGCCGCCCACCAGACACAGCCCCTCGCGCCCGCCAAAGTCGACGCCCACGACCAGGCGCACGTAGCCGATTGCGATCGCCATCGAGGCGAAGGAAACCAGCCACGAGCCGACAAAGATGCCAGCCAGCGACGCCGTCTTGGAAAGACCGCCCACGCAGCGACGCGCGCCGAGGCCCGACAGATTGGACTGCAGATCGACAACGCTCAAAGCAGCAAACTCGGCAGACATCATCGCCACCAGGCCAAAGAGCGCGTAATAGTAGATGACCGTGCCATCGGGTGTGCTGCGTGTCAGGCTTACGCGGCGGGTACTGCCCTCGAGCGACAGGGCGCGCGCAACCGCCTCCGGGTCGGCGAGCGCCGCCAGGCTGTCCTGGGCAATCTGGGACATGAGCTCGGCATTTTGTGTATACGAGCTTGCCACCGTCTCCAAAATGCTGCGGTCGGTGAGCACCGACGACGCACGCGAGCTGTCGTAGCTCGACAGCAGCGTGAGCTTGGGTACGCCTGCGTCGTCGACCGTATAGATGCCCGCGACCTCGCCGGCCTTAAGCGCACGGTTCGCATCGGCTGCGTCGTCGCACTCGTGAATCTCGAGCAGCTGATCGTCGCTCTCCTTGGCAAGCGACGTCGCCACGTCCTTAAAGGTCGAGGCGTCCCAGGCCTCGTCCGCTATGACGGCAACCGGCACCGGGTCGACCGTGCCGTCGGAGCTCAGATTCGCAAACATAAACATGAACATCGTGGAAAGCGCGATGGGAAAGAGAGCGCCCCAGACCCACGTACTCGGTCGGCGCAGCAGCGTCTTGACCGTAATAATAATGGTGTTGAACATGGCTGCCCCCTAGTCGCGCAGCTCGCGGCCGGTGATCTCGAGGAACACGTCGTTGAGGGTCGGCGGCTCGGAATAAATGCGGCCAAGCGCCACGTCATGCGAGCGCAGCGCATCGAGAATGTCCGTCAGGTTATGCGGCCTCGCCTCGCACGAAAACGTGAGCTGGCCCGCCGTCGCCGACAGGTCCAGGACATGCGGCAGGCTCGCGACGGCACCGAGCGCCGCGCTCGGCACCTCGCCGACCTCGATCACGATCTTCTCGCCCATCTGAATCATGCGCTTGAGTTCGTCGTTAGTGCCCTGCGCCAGCACGCGCCCGCCGTCCATGATCATGATGCGGCTGCAGATCTGCTCGACTTCCTCCATATAATGGCTGGTATACACCACCGTGGCGCCCTCGTCGCGCAGGCGGCAGATGCCCTCCAGGATGGCGTTGCGACTCTGCGGGTCGACCGCCACCGTGGGCTCGTCAAAGAAGATGAGCTCGGGCTTGTGCGCGATGCCGCAGGCGATGTTGAGGCGACGCGCCAGGCCGCCCGAGAGCTTGCCGGGGCGAAACTTGGTAAAGTCGCCCAAGCCGACAAAGTCGATCGCCTCGTCCACCAGCGCGCGGCGGCGCTTGCGGTCGCTAACGTAAAGGCTGCAGAAATAGTCGATGTTCTCGCGCACGGTGAGCTCGTCGAACACCGCCACCTGTTGCGGCACCACGCCGATGCGGCGCTTGAGGTCGTAGCGAGCGGGCGTCATGGGCTCGCCAAAGAGCTCGATGGTGCCTTTGTCGTAGGCAAGCAGCTGCAGGATACAGTTGATGGACGTGGTTTTGCCCGAGCCGTTGGGGCCGAGCAGGCCAAAGATCTCGCCGGGGGCGATGCTCAGGTTAAAGTGGTCGAGCGCGATAAGATCGTCATAGCGCTTGACGAGGTTTTCGACGTGGACGATGTCTGTCATGAGGCGGCCCTTCTGTTGCTTGCGGCCCGGTACGATTGCATCATCGCAGGAGCGGACGGCGCGCACCAGTGAGCTTTGTCACGAGTGCGGGGGCTCGGTCGCGTGGCCCGCTGACGCGACCGCCCCACCGTGCGGGAGGAATGTCACGGTTGCGCTAGGCGGCCCCTCCACCACGCGCAGCTTCGCGTACAATACCCGTATGAACAGGCTATTCGACAAATCGATCGTGCTGGCGTGCTGTATCGCAGCCGCCACGGGCCTTGCTGTGGACGCTCGTCTGGTTGCGGCGTTTTGCCTTGGCGTTATTGCCACCTCACTGGCCGAGGTCGCACAGGGGGAACGCACGCGCCGCGCAAGCAAGACCGCAAGTTACGTTTACATCATCGCGGCTGTCTTCGTGCCGCCGTTTGTGCCGTTTGCGCCTCTCGCCCTCTATGACATCGCGCGACGCGTGCGCCGTGAACGCATCTGGCCCGCGCTGGCGATTGGCGCCGTGTTTGTCTGCGCGCTTGTCGCGGACCTTCGCGGCGGCGCGCTCACCACCCGAACGCTGCTGCTAACCGCCATCCTTTCGGTCGCCGCCACGTTGCTGTCGCTGCGCACCGCGCAGCTGGAGCGCGAACAGGAACGCATGCGTCGCACCCGCGACAAGCTGCAAGAACGCGCCCTGGCACTCGAGGCGCGCAACCGCGACCTCGCCGACCGCCAGGACTACGAAGTCGAGCTCGCGACGCTCGCCGAACGCGCCCGCATCGCGCGCGAGATCCACGATAACGTCGGGCACCAGCTCACGCGCGCCTCACTGCAGGCCGAAGCCCTACGCGTGGTCCACGCCGACGAGCCTGGCGTCGCCGCCGATTTCGCCGACGTTAAACGCACGGTTGACGAGGCGCTCCAGCTTGTGCGCGCCAGCGTCCACGCGCTCAACGACAACGCCGTCGACCTTTCCGTGCAGCTCGAACGCATTGTTGAAGGCGCGCGCTCGGACGGCGGCCCGCAGATTGAGCTTGAAGTTTTGGCCGAGCATGCGTCCGCAAATGTCGCCAACTGCTTTGCGGCGGTCCTGCGCGAGGCGCTTTCCAACGCCATGCGCCACGCCCATGCCAAAACCATTACCGTGCGGTGCATGGAGCATCCGTCGTTTTACCAGCTCATCGTTACCGATGATGGCGTGGACGCGACCCCGGCGAGCAGCAGCAACGTCGCAGAAGGCATGGGGCTCGCCTCCATGCGCGAGCGCGTCGAGGCGCTTGACGGCACCTTCACCGCCGGTCCGCGTGCCGGCGCCGGCGGCTGGCGCGTGTTTGCCACCGTTCCCAAACCGCAAGGAGATGAGGGCCGATGAGGCTTATTGTTGTCGACGACGACCGCTTGGTGGTCGATTCGCTCAAGATTATCCTGGGCGCCCAGCCGCAGATCGAGGTGGTGGGCACCGGCGCCAACGGCAACGATGCGGTGGCGCTCTACGCCGAGCACGCACCCGATATCGCACTGCTCGACATCCAGATGCCGGGACGCGACGGCCTATCGGCGGCACGCGAGATCCTCGGGCGCGACCCTGCGGCGCGCGTGGTGTTTCTGACGACATTCTCGGATGACGAGTACATTGTGTCGGCGCTCAAGCTGGGTGCCCGCGGCTATCTGATCAAAACCGATGTCGCCGCCATTCCGCCAGCGTTGGCGCAGGTCATGAGCGGCAAACGCGTGCTCGAGGGCAAGGCGATCGAGGATATCAACTTTGATGGGGCGGGCGTCGAGGCCGGCACGGCCCGCCGGCCCGCGGCCTTTGTCAGCCTGACCGACCGCGAGTTCGAAGTCGCCGAGCTCATCGCCCGCGGCCTCGACAACAAGGAAATTGCCGCCACCGCCTACATGGGCGAAGGCACCGTACGCAACCACATCAGCTCGATCCTTGCCAAAATGGGCCTGCGCAACCGCACGCAGATCGCCATCGCCTACCTGCGAGGGTAATTACCCAACGACCGACCGCCCCGGCATAGCAAAATGGCTGCTGCCGATTTAATGCCATTTCAAAACTATGCCGGTTTACGGGGCCAGACTCAGGACCCCCATCCATACCCGCGTTTTCTGCAAAATGACGGCTCGTCTACCTGCGGTTTTATTTTCACGAATATCGGCATGGTTGGGGACTCGTAACTCAGCCCCGTAAACCGGCATAGTTTTGTTCGGGCGGCCCTGCACGAGTGTCTCCGCCAGCCTCGCGGGACCAAAATGAGCCGTTTTCCTCCGTCCCCAAGGGATCAGCCGAAACCGCCCGCCACGAAATCGGCCCATCTACTACGTTTGACTCAATACCCCTGACCATACCTTCGTTTTGAACAAAACCGCAGGCGTTCTACCTGCGGTTTTGTTTTTGCGCTTTTCGGCATGGTTGGGGGTAAGGGGCTAAACGTAGTAGATGGGCCGGTTTCGTGGCGCGCCCTCCTCCCCAACGCACAAAAGCGCCACCACGGAGGAGGGAGATGCCTCCGTGGCGGCTGGGGGTAGGAGTAGGTCGGGATTTAGCCCTGCCGGCCGCCCGGGGCCTTTTGGCCCCGGGCGCTGTCGACGTGCCTAGCGCTTACGGATACCCCAGACCAGGGCTCCGACGCCGGCCATGGCGATGACAAATGTCATAAGCAGAGCGGCGGCCTGCTGGTCACCCGTGGTGGGCAGGAAACCCTTGACCGTCTTGACGATATTCGTCACGGTCTTGGGCGTGCCGGGATCGGGCGTCGGCACGGGCGTCTCGGGCTTCTTGTACGTGTTGTTGAACACGATACCCTCGACGCTCTTGTCGCCCTTGGTAAAGGCGACGTTCGCCTTGAGGTTGCCCTCGCCGTCATCGACCACGTTGACGGTCACGGTAAAGACGGACTTGTTGTAGGTCATACCGACCTCGTCGCCCTTGACCTCGCTGATGGTGTAGACGTGCGTACCGGGCTCGTCGTACTCGAACTTGTCGAAGCCGATCTTGCCGTCGGCATCGTTGGTGACGGTGGACTCGATGTCCTCGCCAACGAGCTTAAAGCTAAACTCGTCCTTCTTGAGCTCGCGTCCCTCGAGCACCTTGATGGCGCCGATGGAGACCTGCGTGGGCATGGCGTGATACTTGTTGGTAAAGCCAGCCGACTCGGTAGCTCCCTCGAGCTTGTGCGCCGCGGTCAGCGTGCCATCACCATTGTCGGAGACGGTGGTCACGACGGTGTAGGTCGTGCCGTCATAGGTGACGCCCTTGTACAGGCCGAGCGCGTTGGGGCAAGCCTCGCGCAGCGTGTACGTGTGCGTGCCGGGCGCCTCGTAGCGAATCGGGCTCAGTGTCACAGTGCCGTTGGCGTCGTTGGCGCCGCTTGCGACAACCACGTCGTCCTCGAGCAGATCAAACGTGAACTCGCCAGCTGCAAGGTCGCGTCCGGTCAGACGCTTGACCGTCTTGACCTGATCGGTCACGGAAGAATCGGTAGGCGCCACGCTGTAGGTGTTGGTGAACGTGAAGGCAGCACCGTCGTCGCCTTCGCGCTTGACGCTCAGATGTCCGGTGCCGTCGTCAGTCACGGTATAGGAAACCTTGCGCGTAGCGTTGGCATCGTTGGTCACGCCAGGGGCGCTGCCGGTCTCGGTCACCGTATAGGCAAAGGTGTGCGAGCGCGGAGCGGTGGGGGCCGCAGGCTCGGACTCGTCGCCGGGCTCGTCAGCGTTGGCATCAGCGTCGGCGCCGGCCTCTGCCTCGTCAGCGTCGACGTCGTCAGCTTCGTCTGCCTCGGCCTTATCGGTCGCATCGTCCGTCACGCCCAGAGCGCGGTTGAGGTCCTCGAGCGTAAAGTGGATCTTGCCAAAGTCCACGTTACCGGCTGCGTCGTTGGTTACGGTCGTGCGTTCGGGCATCGGGGCACCTGCCTCGTCGGCGGTCACGGTAAAGGTGAACTTACCCGTGATGTCGGCTGGGGTCAGGCCCTCGGCAACCTGGAGCTTCTTAGTACCGGTGAGCGCGGCATCCACGGCGTCGGCGCCGTAGGCGTTCTCGAACAAGGGCTCGACGCCGCCGTAGTCGACCGTCGCCGTCAGGGTACCGTCACCGTTGTCGACGACGATAACCTTAAAGCCAAAGCTCCACGTTGTAGCGGAAACGCCATTCGGCAGCCCGAATAAATCTTCGTAGGCCGTGTAGTTAATGGTCCAGGCAAGCTTGCCGTCCTTATCGGTACGATAAGCAAGCCCAGCAGCCTCAAGATTAGCAAGCATCTTGGTGTCGTAGTGCAGCGTATCAAAGCTCACGTGCCCGCCGATATTGGGCTTGAGGTTTTCGTATGCCACAAGCTCACCCTGATAGGCGATGCCGAACCAGAACTCGCCGTCGGCCATCGGGCGACCGGTCAGAGTCTTGGTGGCAACGACCTGAGCAGCGGTACCACCAGGCGTGTTGGTCATAGCGCTGTAACTGTTGTGGAACGGCACCAGGGCCTTCTCGACCTTGTTCTCGCCACTCTTGTGGACCGTCTCATGCGTGCCCTCGGGACCACCGGAAACGGTCGTCGTAGCAGTGAGCGTACCGGCGGTGTCGTCGGCGATGGCGATCGTCACCGTGCGTACGGCGTCATCGTAGGTGTAACCGGGCTGGCCGTCGTTCTTTTCGGCCACGGTGTACTTGAAGGTCTTGCCGGCGTCAGCCTGCGTAAATTTAACCTCATGACCAGACAGAATGTCGATCAGTCCGACCGTTGCCTCTGCCGCTGCGGGGGACTTGAAGCTATTAGCCCCGGGCAGCAGACCGAGCGCGCGAGCCGAAGCGTCGTCAGCGGGTGTCACGGTAAAGGTGAACTGACCCTCGGTCATGGGGCGGCCGTCCAGATACTTGCTGAGCCACAGACCGCCGGCCGCGGTGTAGTTAAGCTCAGTGCGGTACGTGTTGGTAAAGCGTCCGTTTTCCTTCTTGGTGACGTTGGCGGTCAGGTTGCCATCGCCGTCCTCGGTCACGGTTACTTCGGCGGTCGCGACGTGGGAGTCATACGTCATGCCGACCGTATTGCCCGCGTTCTCGCGGATCTCGTACTTGTAGGTTCCGGCAGCCGTGTAGCGAATCTTGCCGAACTTGATGGCGGCAATGTCGTCCTTCGCATCGTGCTTGCTCACGGTTACGGTTGCAGGATCGGGTAGCGGGGCGCCATCGGGGGCGGTAATGGTAAAGCTGAACTCGTCCCCATCCGTCCACTCGCGACCGTCGATGGCCTTGCTCAGGTCAAAGTCGAGCTCTGCATCGGTCGGGGTCACGCTGTAAGTGTTCCTGAAGGTCGCAGCCGTGGCGTCCTTCAGGACATGCTCAGCCTTGAGCGTGCCATCGCCCTTGTCGGTAATGGTGGTCTCGATGGTGTACTTGGCGTCGCCGTACGTGATGCCCTTGCTGATGGTTCCGCCGTTGACCTCGCGCAGCGTGTAGGTGTGCTCGCCGGGTTTGTCGTAAATGGTTTTGTCCATGGCAATCGTGCCGTCGGCAGCGTTAGTGCCCTTGGCGACGACCTTGTCGCCCTCGACCAGCTCAAAGGAGAACTCGCCGGCAGCAAGCTCACGCCCGGTCAGAACCTTGTTCGCGGTAATCTGGTCGGTGACGCTCGTCTCGACAGGCGTCACGTTATAGGTATTGGTGAACGTAAATGCCACATCGCCGTCCGGCTTGTGGGATACTTTCAGATTGCCCTTGCCGTCATCAGTCACGGTGAAGGAAACCTCGCGCGACAGCTTGGCGTCGTTGGTCACGCCAGCGACCTCGCCGAACTCGGTCACGGTGTAGGTAAAGGTGTGCTCGCGCTTCTCGGGCTTCTCGCCCAGAGCCTTGTTAAGGTCGTCGAGCGTAAAGGTGATCTTGCCAAAGTCGACCTTGCCCTTGGCATGATTGGTCACGCTCGCGTTCGCGGGCATGGGTGCACCATCTTCACCGGTCACGGTAAAGGTGAACTTGCCGGCAATGTCAGCCGGGGTCAAGCCGTCGGCGACCTGCAGGTTCTTCTTGCCCACAAGTGATACCTCGGCAGCATTCGTGGTGTAGACGTTCTTGAACTCGATGCTCTTGACGTCCTTGGCGTCCTTCAGCTCGTGCGTGGCAACCAGCTGGCCCTTGCCGTTATCGGCGATGGTCGTCACGATGGTGTAGACCGCGTCATCGTAGTCAATACCGCCGGCGTTGCCCTTAACCTCATGCAGCTTGTAGGTGTGCTGGCCGATCTCGGTGTACTTGATGGCACTGAACGTCACCTTGCCGTCGGCGGCGTTCGCAACGGTCTCGATAAGCTCAGAGTCCTCGCCCTTAACCTCGCGCAGCTCAAAACTGAACTCGCCTTCCGTCAAGTCGCGCCCGGTCAGGGACTTGGCCACGGTAATCTGGTCGGTAACGCTGGACTCAACAGGATCCGCAGCGTAGACGTTCTTGAACTCGGTCACTTCGGCTTCACTCCAGGCCACCTTCACAGCGGCGCTGAGCTCACCCTTCTTGTTGGGCGTCACCGTCACGGTGATCTCCGCGACGCTACCGCTGTAGGCAATGCCGTCAATCGTGGTCCCGGCGTGCTTTTCGCTAACCTTGTAGACGTACGTGCCAGGCTCGGTGTATTCAATCGTGCCGAAGTCGATGGCAGCCTTGCCCTTGTCGTCCAGGTCGGCCCCGTGCACGATCGCAGTCGTAGTCGCAGGCATCGGAGCATTGCCCTCGGACGTCAGCCCAAACTCAAACGTGTCCGTATCCGTCCAAGCGCGGCCCTCGAGCACCTTGGTTAGACCAAAGCTGGCCTTGGTGTTCACCATTGCCGGCGTCATGTCATACGCAAAGCTGATCTTGCCGTTGTTGCCCAGGTAGGAATTGACATGCGTCGCAGCTGCCTTGGCGGACATGTTGTTCCACTTGGGGTTGAGAACGTCGGTCGCGGTGCCGGTGTTGTTGTCGCCCACGCTCTTCTTGGCGGTGTGGAGCTCGTCGATAAAGGCCAGGCGCGCGGTTCCCACGCTAAACGACAGGTTTCCGTCCTTGTCGGCAACTATAGCGCCGTCAAACTTGGCAGCGTCGCGGCCGATAAACTCGATGACGGCGGTGGCAGACTTGGCCTCACCGTTCGCGCCCTGCTCCTCAAACTCATCCTTGTAGTAATAGGTGCCGGTATCTGCCAGCGAATTCTTTGCAGGCTGCGTGCAGTCCTTATCCGCGTAAATGGGAGTCTGCTTCTGGAAGTAGTAGTAGCGGTTGGTGTCGGCCGGCTCAAAGGTCGCGACCGTATCACCCAACGCACCACCGCTCCACTTGTTCGCGTAGAAGCTCACGGTCTTGGCGCCGTTGGCAACAGCCGTATTGCTCTCGATGTAATCCTTGAGCCCCGTTACCTTCTCGGGCGTAAACAGGTTGTCGAGTGCGCCCTTCTTCACGCTCGAGGCATACTTCACCTGGATGGGCTTAACGGTATCGACCGAAAGCTTGCCGTCTACGGTCTTAAAGTGACTCAGAGGAATCAACGACGCGGGAATGTTGACCGTTACGGTATCGCCCTTCTGGGGATTGTCGTCGCCGGCACGCTGCACGGTAATGAGCAGGTCTTTTGCCTTGCCGGCGAACTCGTAGGTGTCGGTATTGGTTTCTTTGTTGACCGTCTTGCTCGCCTCGGTAAACGGCGTGCCGTTGATGACGACTTCGGTAAATCCGTCGACCTGCATAAAGTCGCCCAGCTCATCGGTAAACGTGATGTAGCCGGACTTGGTCTCGTCGTAGCCCTTGTGGATTTCGGTCGGATAAGGCGGCTCCGACGTAATGGCCTGTGAGATGTCGTCGAAGACCTTCTTGAGCTCTTCTGCATTGGTCGCCGACTTGTAGTAGTCGGAGTTTTCCGCGCGTGTGCCGTGGGTATCCCATGCCGTGGCATTGGGGTAGTTGCTCGAAACGGCCTGCATGAACTTGTTCTCTTTTTGGCTTTTTCCCGAATCCTGGATACCAGCGCTGGGATCCGCGCCATCAAAGATGCCGATAGTATAAACGGTGGCCTTGCTGTCCTTCATGTTCTTGGCAGCCGCCACGGCAGCGTTAGCAACCGTAGGATCAAACTTGTCAATTTTCGTTGGCGTGCCGTCGGTAAAGAACACAACAATCTTCTTGGCGTCCGCGCGACCAGAAGTGATACCCTCTGCCAGCTGCAGACCATTGTCGGCGCGCGTTGCACCAGCGGGTGTAATCTGGGCAATCCTATGCTTAAGAGCTTTCACGTTGCCGCCGGAGCAATCGGTCAGGTCTTTCATAACCTGTGTGTAATTGTAGGTGTATCCTCCGTCACGATACGTCTCGTTGCCGATATTGTTGGACGTCTTGCCCGCAAACTTAACGATAGCAACCTTATGCTGCCTATCCACGCCCTCGATGCCCTCGTTTTGTTTGGCAATGGCGTCGATGAAGCTGCTGGCAGCGCTCTCCAGCGCATCGATGCGCCTGGTGGGATCTCCACCGCCCATCTCATGATCCATCGAGCCAGAGGCATCCAGCACCATCACGATGTCGAGCGGCGTGGTAACCGTCACGGTTGAATTAGACGTCGAGGACATCGCCGAAAGCGTGGTCAAAAAGTCCGACTCTTCGTTTTCCTCGGTTGCCTTGACCGTCTTGTCGGTCCAGATTCGACCGACGTTTTGGGTCGTTACCTTATTGCCACCGTGGCCTGCCGCCCAGATTTCCCAGCGACCGCTGGTGTCGGGGTCGGCGACCTTTCCGGTCATTATCGGTCCGTCCATTCCTGTGCTGGACCTGGCGTTGGCCTCGGGCAGCATGGCGAATGCTGCGGCTGGCAACACCAGCACTACGGCCAGTATCACCGCCAAGAGACCCCTCGTGTACTTACCCATCGTGTCTCCCTTCTCGCGGTCTCAGACCTTGCATCAGCCTAAAGTTACGAAATGAGACACAATTAGGGCAGGTGACACACGTTCCAGATTTGATTTTGGGCGTGAGACAAATGTCTCACCAAAGTTGAGACACGAGAGTTTTCGCAGGAAAACGGATGCGACTCGGAGCCAACAGGTCAAAATGATCCGTTTTCCTCCGTCCCCGGGGGATCAGTTGGTAACGCTCGCCACGAAATCGGGCCATCTACTACGTTTGACTCGATACCCCCGACCATAGCCGCTTTTCATGAAAGACCGCAAGCGTTCTACCTGCGGTTTTCATTTCGCATTACTTGACGTGGTCGAGGGCTGCCGCCTAAACGTAGTAGATGGGCCCATTTCGTGGCAGACGGGTCACGCGGCAGCCCTCGCAAGGCCAAAATGGTCCGTTTTCCTCCGTCCACGGGAGTTAAAGGGCTGTTACGGATATGGTGCTATTTCAAAACTATGCCGGTTTACGGGGCTAAAGTCGGGACCCTCATCCATACCTTCATTTTTTGGAAAACGGCAGGCTATCTACCTGCGGTTTTGTTTTTGCGGTTTTCTATATGGTCGGAGGTTCGCTATCCAGCCCCGTAAACCGGCATAGTTTTGTTCACGGCGGCTCCGCCGCGCGTTTAAGCGCGGGGCCGGTGGGGCATTTTTGCCCCACCGGCCCCTATTCCAGCGCTATACCAGCCCCATTCCAGAGCTACTCCGGCTTGGTTTCCACCGTGGGAGTCTTATCCGCCGCAACTGGAGTACGAGCGGTGTCCATAGTCAGGCAGTGCTTGGGACAGCTCTCGATGCACTCGCCGCACACCACGCAGGCATACGGGTCGATCGACCACGTTCCACCCTTGCGATCGACCGCGAGCGCGCCCGCCGGGCAGCGGCGCGCGCACATGCCGCAGCAAATGCACACGTCCATGTCGTTAACGATGTGCCCGCGCAGTCGCTCGGGTGCCGCGAGCTTCTCCTGCGGATAGCACACCGTGACCGGCTGCTTGACCATAGAGCCCAAGGCCGTCTTGGCAAATGTCAGCAAACTCATGCCGCGCCTACCTTTCCGTGCAGCTAATGCAGGGGTCGATGGTCAGGATAATCATGGGCACGTTGGCAAGGAGCACGCCCTGCAGCGCATGCGTCAGACCCGCCAGGTTTTGCGACGTCGGCGTGCGCACGCGGAAGCGGTCCAGGTTCTTGGTGCCGTTGCCGCGCACATAGTAATACGCCTCGCCACGCGGCTGCTCAATCACGACCTCGCCGCACGCGCCGTCGGCCGGTGTGAGCTTGGTGCGCCCGCCGATTCCGTCGTGCGGAATTTTGCCCACAAGCTCCTTGATGATGTCCATGGCCTGTGTGACCTCGGCACAACGCACCTGGCAGCGGGCATAGCAGTCGCCATCGCTAGCAACGATAGGTTCAAACGCGGCCAGATCCGCATAGGCACCGTCACCGAACATGCGCACGTCGTAGTCCACGCCCGAGGCGCGTCCAAACGGACCGACCATCGACAGATCCAACGCGTCCTTCTTGCTGATCACGCCCACGCTGTGCAGGCGCTCGCCGCAGCTGTTGTCGTCCAAAAACGTATGCACCAGGGCCTCGTAGCCAGGACGCATGGCATCGAGCGTCTGGACAATGCCCGCCAGCTCGGAGTCCTCGATATCGTGCTTAAGGCCGCCGATCTCGTTAATCGACAGAATCACGCGCCCGCCGCAAGTGCTCTCAAAAATCTTGAGTATCTGCTCGCGCAGGGTCCATGACCGATAGAACAGCGCCTCGAAGCCAAAGGCGTCGGCGAGCAGGCCCAGCCACAGCAGATGCGAGTGGATGCGCGAAAGCTCGTGCAAAATGGTGCGGATATACTGCACACGGCCGGGCACCTCGATGTCGAGCATGCGCTCGCAGGCGCTGGCATAGCCGCAGCTGTGGCCCACGGCGCAAATGCCGCAGATGCGCTCGGCGATGTAGCCAAACTGATGCATGTCGCGCTTTTCGGTGAGCTTCTCGAGTCCGCGGTGCACAAAGCCGATCTGCGGAATTGCCTCGATGACGCGGTCATCCTCGATCACCAGGTCCAGATGAAGCGGCTCGGGCAGCACCGGGTGCTGCGGGCCAAACGGAATAACGGAGCGATGTGCCATGGACCTTACGCCTCCTTTTTCTGCTTGTCGCGGGCGGCCTTGGCGGCAAGCGCCGCGCGGACCTTGGCCGCTTTCTCGGGATCCATGGCGGCGAGCTTTGCCTCCATCTCAGCAGCCTTGAGCGCGGCCTTGGCAGCGGCATCGTCATGCTGAGTATCGGAGCCGGCAGCCGCAGCGGGCTGAGCAGCGGCGCCCGCGGCGTCGCCGGCGCTCGCAGCACCCTCCCCTGCAGCAGCCGCAGCCGCGGCGGCCTTTTCGGCCGCGGCCTTGCGCGCCTTGGCCTCGGCAGCGGCACGCACCTTCATGGCTTTCTCGCGCGCGGCCTTCACCTCGGGCGTGATAACGCTCATGGGTTCGGCAGTCGAGACCTGGTAGAAAAAGCCCTTAAAGTCAACCTGCATATCGGTGATGGCAAGACCGAATAGGTCGTGCGCCTCGTTTTCAAACGGGAATACCGCCGGATAGTACGAGCTGATGGACGGAATCTCCTGATACTGGTCGATGCCCTCAACCACCAGGTTCTCGATCGCATAGCTGCCGTCCTGCGCAATATGCTCCTGAGCAGCACGAACGTCGATAAACGTATAGACCAGGCGATACGATCCGTCGTCCACACAGCGCTCGGCATGCATCTGCACAAAGCGCGCGCCGGTACCTTTGAGCGCCTGCACATGCGGCAACAGCTCATCGATCCCGACGGTAGTGTAGATTGCCTTTTGCATTACTCGGCCTCCTTTGCAGCGGCGGGCGTCCCGGCAGGTGCGTCGCCAGCGGCAGGCGCGTCGCCGGCCCCCGCAGCAGCCACAAACCCGTCCTCGCCCAGCTCAACGCCACCGTCCCAGGTTGCGGCGCCGCCCACGGTAAGCGGATCGCCGCCAGCACGCATCACGGCCTCCTTCTGATCCAGGATGCCGCACGCCTCCACGATGGCATCGATCACCGTCTCGGGGCGAACGGCGCACCCGGGCGCGTACACATCCACGGGAATCGCGCGGTCCACGCCGCCGATCACGTTATAGGCATCGCGAAACACGCCGCCCGAGCACGCGCAGATACCGCATGCCACTACACACTTGGGCTCGAGCATCTGGTTGTAGATCTGGCGCACGACAGGCAGGTTCTGGGCATTGACCGACCCCGTCACCAAAAAGATATCCGCATGCTTGGGGTTGCCGGTGTTGACCACGCCAAAGCGCTCCGCATCGAACAGCGGCGTGAGCGAGGCCAGCACCTCGATATCGCATCCGTTGCAGCTCGAGCCGTCATAATGAATAACCCACGGCGAGCGCGACATTTTATGATCCATGGATGCCGCCTCCTAAATAAACACGTCGACGAGGATGGGCATAAGGTTGAGCAGGCCAAACACCAGCGCCACGCCCCAGCCGAGCCTAAAGCAGCTGCGCCAGGTGCTGCGTGCGAAGGTGTTATCGATCAGCACCTCGACAAAGTACGTCGCGGCCATCACGACCAGGGCTACGACCCAGCTCACCGGGTTGTCCCAAACAAAGAACATGCCCACCCACATCAAAAACAGCACGGTCTCGCACCAGTGCATAAGGGTCATCTTGGCCAGCGTGCCGCCGCTCATCTCGGTGGCGACGCCCTGGACGATCTCCTGATGCGCGTGATGCGAGTACGAAAGGTCAAACGGCGACTTGCGCAGCTTGATGGTGAGCACCGCGAGCAGCGCGAGGAAAATGGGCGCGCTGTACACGATGATGGGGGCCGACTGCCCCGTCACGGCGATGGAATCGAAGCTGTCGGTGGCAAGGTACAGGCCCACGCTCATCAGCAAAACGGCGGGCTCGTAACTCATGACCTGCAGCAGCTCACGGTCGGCGCCGACCTGGGCAAACGGGCTTTGCGTCGAGGCGGACGCCAACACCACAAAGATCGCAGCGAGGGTCACCATAAAAGCGCACAACAGCGTGTTGGAACCCGACACAAAGATGCCGCCGCCCACCACGGTAAAGATGAGCGCGCACGCCATGTAGGTATCGTCCATGGTGTTTACGCTGGCGGGGGCCTTGCGCAGCAGCTTGGCCACATCGTAGAAAGGCTGGAGCAGGCGCGGGCCCACGCGGCCCTGCATGCGGGCCGAAAGTTTGCGGTCAACGCCGTCGATCAGGCCGCCCACAAGCGGCGCCAGTAAGGCAAATGCCACGGTGCCAATAAAAATGCCCACGACGCCCGAACCTTCAAAATACTTGCCGCGCAGCACCGAGGGCGCACTCATGGCAAGTCGCTCGGGCCCAATCCACGCGCAACACAGCAGCGCAAACAAGATAATGCTGCAGCACACGACGCTACCCGCGGGGCCAATACGCTTCTCGCCAAGGGCGTCCTCCGAGTACCAATTGCGCTTTTCGGCCTTCACCTCGTGTCCCATCGAGCCGCGGAAATGGCGATATTTGTCGGTCCCCACGCCCGAAAGGTACACGTTGACGTGCGGTTTGTTGCTCACGCGGAATGAAGTCAGCAGCACCACGGCGATAAACGCCACGATAACCACCATCAGGTACATGGCGTCCTTGCCAATAACGTACGGCACGCGGCCAAACACCATGGCCAAGTAAGGCGACACCAGACCGCTCGAGATAACCGGGAACGCCACGCAGCACAGAATCAGCAGCGCGGCGATGGTGTTGAGGGCCATCCATTCGGTCTTATGGACATTGACCTCAACGTTTTGAGCCGTGGGGTCGACGCCCGAAAGCTTGGCAAGCCACTTGCCCCAGAAGAAGAAGGTCGCGGCCGAGCCAAAGGCAAGCACCATGATCATGAGCACGTTGCCGGTCTGCGCGAACGCCACCAGAGCGCCCCACTTGGACACGAGCATGCCAAACGGCGCCACAAACATGCCCATGATGCCCAGCATCATCAGGCGCGTCAGGTGCGGCATGCGGCTGAACATACCGTCCATGTCCTCGATATTGCGGCTGCCGATATGATGCTCGGCCGTGCCCACGCACAGGAACAGCAGCGACTTTGCCACCGTGTGGAACAGGATCAGGAAGATGGCCGCCCATACGGCCTCGGGCGCGCCGACACCCAAGCAAGCACTGATGAGGCCCAAGTTGGAAATGGTGGAGTACGCGAGCACGCGCTTGGCATTGCTCTGCGAGATGGCCATAAGGGCAGCGAGCAAAAACGTGATGGCGCCCACGCTCGTGACCATAAAGCCGGTCACGGGATAGATGGCATAGAGCGGGCTCAGCTTGACCATCAGGAACACGCCGGCTTTGACCATGGTTGACGAGTGCAGCAGGGCGCTCGTGGGCGTGGGGGCAACCATGGCACCCAACAGCCAAGTGTGGAACGGCATCTGTGCGGCCTTGGTGAGCGCGGCGAGCAACAACAGGATGACCGGCATCACCAGCAGCGCGGACTGCGCGGTTCCGGCGCCGGAAAGCTCAATCATGCCCGAGATGGTCAGCGGCATGCCGTTAACGTGCAGGTACATGAGTCCGGCCAAAAACGCGATGCCGCCCAGCATGTTGAGGATGATCTGGTTAAAGGCGTTCTTGATGGCCTCGGGCGTGCGCGTATAGCCAATCATAAGGAACGAGCACACGGTGGTGATTTCCCAGCCGCAGAACAGCCACTCAAGGTTGTCGCTCGTCACGATGACGAACATGGCCGAGAGGAACAGGAACATAAGCGCCAGGAACTGCGGACGACGGTCGGGCGCGGTCTGCCCGCGCAGCGCGGCCTCGTGCTCATCATGGGCCTGGAAGTCCTTCATGTAGCCCAAAGCGTAGATACAGATAAGGCTGCCGACGATGCCGACGGCGAGGACCATGATCACGCTCATGTAGTCTAGGTAGAGCGGCGTCGCCGTGACGGCTTCGGCCGCGGGCAACGTCATGGCTGCAAAGGCGAGCGAGCCCACCAGCTGGACTATGCCGAGCACCGTGGTGAGCGCGTTCCTATATTTGTACGCGTTGTACAGGATGACGGCGCACAGGATGACGTCGATAACGGAGCTGACGATCGAGAGCACATGCGAGGTGCCGGGGGCAACCTCAAAGCTCTGCGGACCCGTGCCAAAAAACATGACGGCGACTACAACTGTCACCGCCATAATAATGCCGGAACCTATAAGCCCCACCGCATCGCGGGCGCGGTCGCCGCGCGCGAACAGCATGCCCAGCGCCGGTACCAGCGGAAACAGGGTAAGGAAATACAGTAGCGTCATACCATCACTCCCCCATGCAAAAACGCTGCAATTGTTTAACGTTATAGCTCAATTGAGGAGTAGCGACGGCAGGTTTTCGGTCAACTGGGGAGTTTTAGGCGTACGGGGTAAGGGCACGTCCGCTTTGGAGCAGAGAGGCGGCAAGAAAAATGCGCCCCTGTGGGCGCACCATCCCGTTTGCTATTCCGCCTTTTTAACGCGCGGCTTGCGACCGCGCGGCTTATCGACCAGTGCGGACTCACCGCTCTCGCGGTACTGACGGCACCAAGCCTTGACCGAAAACTCGCTGGGAATCTTGTGCTTGATCATGGCCTCGCGAACCGTCAAGCCGTTTTCCAGACGGTCCTTAACCACAGCGAGCTTTACGTCGTACGAATAGGTGTGATGATGCGAACCGGCATTGAGAACGGCGTCGGCACCGCCCACGGCATACGCGCGGGCCCACTGACGAGCCGTGGCCTGGGGAATGCCAAGCCCCGCGGCGAGGGCGCGATGACCGACCCCCTCTTGGAGGATCTCGACGGCGCGCTGCCTAACCTCAGGCGCATGCGTGCGAGTCCTAGTTGCTTCCGACATACCTGCCACTTCTTAGCCTTAACCGTTAATCTGCTTTCTTACGTGCAAGTTAGATAGTAGCATTTTACTGTTTGCTCAAAGCAGTTAATTAAAATAGACGCGGCGTTATCTGGGCATTTGGCACCAAATTACGACATTTCTTTATCGATTATTTACGCTGGTAGCTGACTCGCAGCTAATCGTCATTCGCTTGTCAACAAAATTGGCATCTCTTTATGTCCTTCGGTATAGAGGATATAGTTATTAACCCCTCCCCCAATAATTTTGAGTGATCTGCAAGGCAGTAGACGTCCTCACTCCTCATGATTACCGCGCATTGCCATCCACCGGAGCAAAACAAAAAGGGCGGGACCTGCTGCGCTTGCAGGCCCCGCACCGGTTGACACCCGACGGGACACAGCCGGGCGAGACGAATCCGTGCTACCGCCCCGCCTAGCCGCGATGTTCAACTACAGCTCGTTGGCCGCGTGATACGCCGTGCGAATGGCGCTCGCAATGTCGGCGGTGCGCTCACCCGAGCAGTCGCCCACGCAGGTCACGGGCACCGTCACGCCATCCAGGTCAAACGCGTTGGCCTTGGAGCCCACGGCCATCACCACGTAATCGCAGGCGATCTTCACCGGCTCCTCGGTGCCGTCCTCGGTGGTGCGAATGGCCTCCACGCCCTCGTCGGAAATGGCGGTCAGGCGGGTCTTAACATGCTGCTCCACGTTGTGCTCTGCAAAGTCGCTCATAATCAGCGGTAGAATGGTCTCGGACTCGCCCGCGGCAATCTTGTCGAGCATCTCCACGATCGCCACCTCGCAGCCGTGCTGCAGCAGATACTCGGCAGTCTCGGTGCCCACCAGGCCACCACCAATGACGGCGACGCGGCCGCTGAGCTCCACCTTGCCGGCCAGCACGTCCCAGCTCGAGACGACCTTGTCCGAGTCGGCACCCGGAACGGGGATGACCACGTCGTGTGCGCCCACAGCCACAATCGCAGCGTCGGCGGCGTTGAGGTCCGCGGGGCTAGCAACGTGGTTGAGCTCGACCTTTACGCCCAGGCCAGGCAGAATCTTCTCGTAGTACTCGACGGAACGCATGATCTCGTCCTTGCGCGGGGGCGCAGCCGCCAGCACAATCTGGCCGCCCAAGTGATCGCTCGCCTCGTAGACGGTCACGTCGTAGCCACGCTTGGCCGCCACGCGCGCGGCCTCCAGGCCGGCAATACCGCCGCCCACCACAGCGATCTTCTTGTCACCCTCGCCCGGCTTGATGGCGATGGTCGCCTCGTCGCCGTTCTCGGCGTTGAGCACGCACGAGATGTACTTGCGGTTTTGAATCGCATCGACACAGCCCTTGTTGCAGTTGAGGCACTCGCGGATGGGCTCGCCGGTGGCGGCCTTCAGCGCAATGTCGGGGTCGCACATGAGCGAGCGGCCGTAGGCGATGATGTCGGCCGCGCCGTCTTCCAGAATCTTCTCGCCGGCCTCGACCGAGACAACACGGCCGACGGTTGCCACCGGCACGGAAACCAGGGCCTTGACGCGCTCGGCCACGGGCAGCGTCCAGTTGTAGGGCATGGCGCCCATGGGCGGAATGGTGTCTCCCATGTTGCCGGTGTGGTTGGCCTGCGCGACCTGGATCATGTCGATGCCCGCGCCCTCGAGCAGCTTGGCGAACTCGCAGGCCTCGTCGGGCTGCAGGCCGCCCTTGCCGCGCGGCGTGCCGTCGGGGTTCTCCATGATCACGGGGAGCTTGTACTCCACCATCAGCTGCGGCGCGGCTTCCTTAATGGCAGCGACGACCTCCAGCGCGTAGCGAACGCGGTTCTCGAACGAGCCGCCGTACTCGTCGGTGCGCTGGTTGAGGATTGCCGAGCACAGCGAACCCACCAGACGGTCGCCGTGGACCTCGATGGCATCGATCCCGGCCTGCTGCGCGCGAGCGGCCGAGGCAGCGATGGCCTCCTTGATCTGGGTAAGTTGCTCTACGCTCGCCTCGTTCACAAAGTGCTGCATGTCGTGGTGCAGCTTGGCGTAGGCCTGGTTGCGAATCTCGTTGGACTCGGCCATCTTGGCGGCAAAGGTCTCCTCGTCGCCAGCGGCCTTGGCCTCCTGCGCGGCCTTGGCGGCAGCCATGGATCCCATGACCATGCGGCCGACACCGGGCACGTCGTACTCGGGGTGGAACAGCTGCAGCGCGACCTTGGCGCCGTGCTTGTGGACGGCATCGGCCAGGGCCTTAAACGTGGGGATCTGGGCGTCGGTTGCCAGCTTGGGCGTGGGGCTTGCGGTCATGACGGGAGCAACGTCGCCGATGACGATGTAGCTCACGCCGCCACGGGCCAGGCGCTCGTAAAAAGCCAGGCTGCGCTCGCCGATGGAACCGTCGCGCTCCTCGTAGCCGGTGGTCAGCGGCGGGAACATAATGCGGTTCTTGAGCTCAAGGGGGCCAACCGTAATGGGCTGGAGCAACTTGGATGCAGGTGCGGTCATGGATATTCCTCTCTTGTAGGCGCGGCGGCGATGATGCCGCGTAGTTGTCTAGAGGATATGGCATGGGGGTACAGCGGCACAACGGAAATCGGCGGACAGCAGGTAGCGGCAGGTGGATGGGGATGGGCGGGGCGGCCCGTCGGTTTATCTCAATCTGTAACAGTTACGCGGCAAAACTGGGTCTTACTGTTACAGATCGAGACATTCCTCTCGGCCCATCCTCAACAATCTAGATCTGTAACAGCTAGGCCCACTTTTGGCCCCTATCTGTTACAGATCGAGACGAACCAAACCCGCCTGCTAGAAAATCTCAATCTGTAACGGTTACTCGGCAAAAACCGTCCCTCGTGTTACAGATTTAGACAAACGGGACCCAACCCACCGGTATATCTCGATCTGTAACACCTAGCCGCCTAAATCGGGTCTAGATGTTACAGGTCGAGATTTTGTTTGAGAGGCCGAGAATTGGACCGAAAACACGGTCCCGAAATAACAAAAAAGCTCGCCGGCTAGGCCGACGAGCTGCAAGTTCTTGGTCGCGGGGGCAGGATTTGAACCTACGACCTCCGGGTTATGAGCCCGGCGAGCTACCAGACTGCTCCACCCCGCAATGTCTGGGCGCCTCATGTGCGCAAGAAAGAATATTACGCGGGAGTTCGGTAAACGGCAAGGAAAATCTCGTAGAGCATAATTCCTTCATATTTAAAACCCCTCAGCCCCTATCACCGTAAACGAATCGCGGCCGAGCGCCGTCGACGGCGCGTATACAATGGTGCGCGTCCTTTTATGCCAACACCGGGAGTAGACATGCTGCTCGCTATCGATATGGGAAACACGCAGACGGCCGTGGGCCTGTTTGACGGAGACGAGCTGGTGCAGTCGTGGCGCATGCCCACCGACCGCTCCTATACCGCCGACGAGATCCATGTGCGCCTGATGGGCTTCTTTAAGATGTACGGCCTCTCGCTCGACGCGGTCGACGCGATCGCCTTCGCCGGCGTGGTGCCGCAGCTCTCGCGCGAGTGGCACACTGTGGCCGACCGCATTGCCGCGGACGCCATCGTTATCGGGCCGCAGACGGCCGCGGTGACCAAGCTGCGCGCGGCGCGTCCCCAGGCCGTAGGCGCCGATCGCGTCGCTAACGCCGTTGCGGCCGAGACCTTCTACGGCGCGCCGGCAATCGTGGTGGACTTTGGCACCGCGACCAATATCGACGTCATCGATGAGGACGGTTATTACATTGGTGGAGCGATTGCGCCGGGCATCCGCATTTCGATGGACGCGCTCGCCGCCCGAGCCGCCAAGCTCGCCAGCGTTCCGCTCGAGGTGCCCGAGCATGCCATCGGCCGCGATACCGAGGAGTGCATCAAGGTGGGCGCCGTGACGGGCGCCGCCGCCATGGCCGAGGGCCTGGTCGCGCGCATGAAGCGCGAGCTAGGGCGCGAGGATGCCACCGTTATCGCCACGGGCGGCCTCGCCAGCATCGTCGCCGATTCGACCGACGCCTTCGACATAGTCGACGGCCAACTCACCATCAAAGGCATCTGCGAAATCTACCGCCGCATGCAGGAGCTGGGATAGAGCAGGGGCTTAAGTCAAGCACGCCCGATGCCACAGTCCCCGCAAATGCTCGCCAAGCCTATTCCTCAAAATCGAAAAATTTTCAGTTTTGAGGAATAGGTCCGAGGTGCTACCCCGCAGTCACGCAAAGCCCCTCCCCGGTGCAGGCCGAGGAGGGTCTTGTTGTCATCGTCATCTTTGAGCGCAAGTGCCCCGCGTTACAGACCGCGAATTCGTACAGCCTCGGGCGGAAACTCCTGCTCGCCGGCATCGGTCTTGATGGTCGCGCGGCCCCAGATGTCCAAGCCCGCAAACACACCGACCGCAAGCGGCAAGCCATTGGGCGACACCGCCGCAACTTGGCGGCCCAGCAGCGGCACCATGTCGAAGTACTCGCCCAGCACGGGGGCCAGCGGCCCCGCGGCGCCCTGCGGCGTGTTGGCAACAACCGCCCAGGCGTCCACGCGGGCCAGCACGGCGGCGGCCAGCGCCTCGACCAGCGCTTCGCCGGCCACATCTACACCGAGCTCACCCAGCGCCGCACGCTCAATATCCACCGTCACGGCACCGAACATGCCCGCAGCACCGGCACCGCCGTTCACGGCAACACGCGCGAGCGACGTCTCAAACGCAGGCGCACCGCACACGATATCGCTCGGCCACTCAATGCCCACCTTACCGGCAAGGCCCAACCCCGGCGTCGAAGCCGTGCCCACAAGCGCATCCATCATGCCCATCGCCGCCACAAACGGCAGGCCGTGGAAGGCATGCATGTTCACATCCGGGCGCACGACCAGCGAAAACGTCAGCGAAGCATCGCCCGCACTCCATGCGCACCAGCCCGCGGACACGCCCTCGCGGCCCGCGTCACGCGCCGCGTCGAGCTCGGTGCCGGCGGCAACAGCATTCATCTCGATCATCTACATACGCCCCAATTCGCCCACGATATGGCCCACGCGATCCTCGGGTTCCTTGACCTCGACACCGTTGTAGCGGAAGAACCGCGCCGGGTCGTGCATCAGGTCCTCGAGCGGCACCAGCACAAAATCGCGCTCACCAATGAGCGGATGCGGCAGGCGCAGCTTTTTGCCGCCGTGGGTCTCGCCGTCCATCCACAGCAGGTCCAGGTCGATGGTGCGCGGGCCGTTGGCCTTGGCCTTCTTGGAGCGATCACGCCCCAGCTCGGCCTCGATCTTCATAAGCTCATCGAGCAGCACCAACGGCGCCAGCTCGGTCTTGATCTCGATGACGGCGTTGGCAAACGCGTCCTGGCGCGTCTCGTAGGCCGGCTCGCTCTCGTAGATCTTGGAGGAGTTGGACACGCAGGTGAGTGGAATCTCGGCGATCATGTCGCGCGCGGCGCGGATGTTGTCGCAGCGATGCCCCAGGTTGGAGCCCACGGCCACAAACGCGCGGCGCGGCTGCGGCTTGGCGACCGCCCAGTAACCGTTCAGGAACTGCGCAAAGCCCGCGGCGTCGTGCACACGCACGATGTTGGCACCGGCCTGGATGGCGCCCAGGCACACGCCAAACGTAGCGGCATCGCGCTCGGCGGCCTCGGTCACGCCCGAGACGGCGCCCACAAAGCGCTTGCGCGACACAGCGCACATGAGCGGATAGCCCAGTGACGCCATCTTGGCAGTCTCGCGCTGGATAACGATGTCCTCGTTAGCCGACTTACCAAAGCCCGGGCCAGGATCGATGCAGATGCGGTCGCGCGACACGCCGGCATGGATGAGCGTGCGGGCCTGGTCGGACAGAAAGCCCATAACGCGGCGCATGATGGGCGCCGAATCGGGCAGGGTGAAGCGGCGGAGCTGCGAGGTGGGCACGTAGGCTTCCTCGCGGCGGGCGCTGCGGCGCATCATGGCGGCCAGGCGGTCATTGGACTCCGATGCGGCCTCGGTGGCCTCGGGCGCGGCCTCGGGCGCGGGCGCGACGGTCTCGGCGGCAGCAGCCTGCTCAGCGGCCGGCGTCTCCTGCTCGCTTGAAGGCTCGGACGTGGGCTCCGGTTCGCCAAACGGCAACGAGGGCTGCACCACGCCGCCCGGAAGCTTGGCCTCCGGCTTAGGCTCGCCCAGCAACTTGCCGCGACGGCGGCGAGCCGGCTTCTCGGCCTCACGCGCGGCCTCGGCAGCCGCCTCGCGCGCCTTCTCGGCAACAAACGCCGCTGCCGAGGTATCGAGCTGCACCGTTGCGTGTGTGCGTGCGGGCGCGGCGACCTCGCCGGCATGCATCACGATGACGCCGCAGGTGCTCGTCTTAACAAACTCGACCATCTTGGGATCGGTGAAGCCGGTCACGTCATTGACGATCGAGGCTCCGCAGCGCACGGCCGCCTTGGCAACCGCCACGTGACGCGTGTCGATCGAGACGATGGCGCCCTCCTTGGCCAGCGCGCGCACCACAGGCAGCACGCGGCGAGCCTCCTCGTCGGGGTTGACCGGGGTAAAGCCGGGGCGCGTGGACTCGCCGCCCACGTCGATGATGTCGGCGCCGGCGTCGAGCATCGCCAGGCCGTACTCGATGGCGGCATCCGGGTCGAAGTGCTCCCCGCCATCGCTAAACGAATCGGGCGTCACGTTGAGGACGCCCATGATGCGCGGACGGTCAAAGCTGAGCTCATACTTTCCGCACCGCCATGTCTTGCTGTCGTTCGCCATGAACATCCTCCTAAAATGCCCACGCCGCCGAGCTTGGGGAGCTGGCGGCGGGGTCGCTTTGCACTCAGTCTTTCTATTGTATCCGCGCACACGGGCTAGAACGCAAACGCGGCCGCGATGTCGCAAGAAATCAGCAGGTCGGCATTTGCATCCTGATCGGTGGGAGCAAGGTTGCATATGGCCAGCGTATCGCCGGTAAAGTAACGCGTAAGGCCTGCCGCCGGATACACCACGAGCGAGGTCCCGCCCACAATGAGGGCATCGGCCGCGGCGATGGCGGCAACGGCACCGGTCAGCACGTGCTCGTCGAGCGGCTCCTCGTAGAGCACTACATCGGGCTTGATGCGGCCGCCGCACGCGGGGCACGCAGGCACGCCCGCGGCGTCCTCGTGCTCGCGCGAGCAAATCCACTCGGCGCTATAGACCGCGCTACACGACTGGCAAATGTTGCGATGGACCGATCCGTGCAGCTCAAACACGCGCCGTGAGCCGGCCATCTGATGCAGGCCGTCGATATTTTGCGTCACCACGGCATTTAGCTTGCCGGCGCGCTCCAGCTCGGCCAGCTTGGTGTGGCAGCGATTGGGCTTGGCGCCAAGCGCGATCATCTTGGTGCGGTAGAAGTCGAAGAACTCGGCCGGATGCGCCTCGTAAAAGCTATGCGACAGCATGGTCTCGGGCGGATAGGCAAACTGCTGGTGATACAGGCCGTCCACGCTGCGGAAATCGGGGATGCCACTTGCCGTGGAAACACCAGCGCCGCCAAAGAAGACCACGCGCTTGTGGGTGTCAAACAGATCCGCCAGCGCGGCGGAGGCCTGCCTGGGGTCCGATATTACCTGCGTCATATGAGTCCTCCGTCCTTGTTAGTCGGGCAGCGTTGGGCGACGTCCCAGCATGCGGCCTTTGAGTCAGCATGCGCGGAGCCCACCCCGCCCCTGTTGCGTTAATCTTAAGCCTGCCAACCCCGTCGAAAGGACACCATGCCTCAGACTTACACCTTTGCCTCGTGGAACGTTAACGGCCTGCGCGCCGTGCTCAAAAAGGACCCGAGCTTTATTCAGATCGCGCAAGAACTCGACGTCGACATCTTGGCGCTGCAGGAGACCAAGCTGCAAGAGGGTCAGGTCGATATTGACCTGCCCGGCTATCACCAAACCTGGAACTACGCCGAGCGTAAAGGCTATTCGGGCACTGCGGTCTTTAGCCGCCAGGAACCGCTGCGCGTGCTGCACGCCGACGCGCTGCTACCCTACGCCGGCGAGGGCGAGGCGGCCGAGCTCGTCGCCCAAGCCGCAACCGAGGGCCGCGTCTGCGCGCTCGAGTTCGACAAGTTTTGGTTCGTGGATGTCTACACGCCCAACGCCCAAAATGAGCTCGCGCGCATCGATGTACGCATGGCCTGGGACGATGCCTATCGCGGCTTTTTGAGCGCACTTGAGCGCGAGACCGGCAAGCCCGTCGTAACCTGCGGCGACTTTAACGTGGCGCACGAGGAGATCGACCTTAAGAACCCCAAGTCCAACCGCGGCAACGCCGGTTTTTCGGACGAGGAGCGCGGCAAGTTTACCGAGCTGCTCAACGCCGGGTTTACCGATACCTGGCGCGCGGCAAACCCCGACGTCGAGGGCGTCTACAGCTGGTGGAGCTACCGCTTTAATGCCCGCAAGAACAACGCAGGCTGGCGCATCGACTACTTCCTGGTAAGCGACGCAATCGCCGACAACGTACGCGACACCGGCATCCGCGGCGACATCTTCGGCAGCGACCACTGCCCCGTCACCCTCACGCTAGAGCTCTAGCCCCCAAATGATCCCCCGGGGACGAAGAAATACAGATCACTTTTGCCCGCGCAAGGGCGCCCGCGTGACCCCGTCCGCCACGAAACCAGCCCATCTACTACGTTTAAGCCACTACCCTCAACCACAGCGAACAACGCAAAAAGAAAACCGCAGGTAGAAAGCCTGCGGTTTTTCATAAAACGCGGTCATGGTCGGGGGTATCAAGCTAAACGTAGTAGATGGGCCAGTTTCGTGGCAAGCGCCGTCAACTGATTTCCTGGGGACATCTGGAGACGGAAGAAAATGGATCAATTTGGCTCTCTGGGGGCCACGATGCCCGTCGTATCAGCCGGCCATTTTAAAACTATGCCGGTTTACGGGGCTGAATCGCGAACCCCCAGCCATGCGCAATTCCGTAATAATAAAACCGCAGGTAAACGGCTTGCTCTATTTTGAAAAAAGCCGGTATGGTCGGCCTGCGCCAATCTAGCCCCGTAAACCGGCATAGTTTTAAAATGGCACTTCGGCAGTATTGATTCCCGCTCCGACGCAACCAGCCTTACAGCCCGTATTTCACGACGACACGGTTAATGCGGCGACACCAGGGCTTGTACAGGGCGACCAAGAACACGCAGGTCGCGAGGCCGTGTGTGATATCGAACGGCACCGCCGTGGCAAGACGCGCCACGGCACCCGCCCAGGTAAGCGGCTGCACAAAACCAATGATGTCATACGCGTTGATCACGACGCCATAGAGCAGGCCCGACGCAAAGCCGTACGCCAGCAGTGCTGGCATGCGCACGGTGCCGTCGGCGCGGTCGAACGCACCCGCGTACGTCAGCGCACCGCCAACGTATCCCACGAGCCCCCAGGCATACATCTGCCACGGCGTCCACATGCCCTGCCCAAAAAAGAAATTGCTGGTCAGCGCCGCCAACGCACCGACCATAAAGCCGTTACGACGACCGAGTGTCGCCCCGGCGATAATGGCGATGGCACTCACGGGTTTAAAGTCGGGAATGGGCCCAAACAGGATGCGCCCCGCCGCCGCCAGCGCCGCCAGCACCAGCGTGGGCATAATCTGGCGCAAACCCGGACGAGATGCCTCGTAACCCGCAAAGAACAGTGCAAGCACCAGCGCCACCACGACAAGCATGGCAAGCGCCGCCTGCTCAACGCCCGCCAGCAACGCCGCTGCCATCACCGCCGGCACCGCCAACAACAGCGGGATCTCCAGTTTTGTGAGTAAACGCGAGAAACGACAGTCCGTCATCCCATCACGCCCTATAGAACACGTTGTCGGCAAAGAAGTCGGCCGGGGGCTCCATGCAGGCAATCTCGCCGTCAAACATCATGGCGACGTCGTCGGCTACCTGCTCGGCAAAGTCCAAATCGTGCGTAGCCATGATGACGGTGCCGCCAGCCTTCGCATGGTCACGCAGGGCGCGGGCGATGATGCGGCGGCTCTCCAGGTCAAGGCCCTTCGTGGGCTCGTCAAGCAGCAGCAGCTCGGGGCCGATCAGCAGCAGCTTTGCCAGCGCAAGCAGCTGGCGCTGTCCGCCCGAGAGGTCGTAAGGGTGACGCGTCTCCAGGCCGTCCAATCCCAGTTGCGCCGCACGCTCCCGCGCCAAGTTCTCGTCATATCCGCAGGTCGAGGCCCATTCCATCAGCTCGTCGCGCACCGTCTCGGCAACCAGCAATGCTTTGGGATTCTGAGGCAGCAGCGCCGCCGAGGCCGCTCCGCGCACCATGCGGCCGCGCTGCAGCTTGGCGGTCTTCGCCAGCACCGAGAGCATCGTCGACTTACCGCATCCGTTGCCGCCCACGATCGCATGCACCGCACTGGCCGAAAACGCAACGTCGAGCCCGCGCAGCACCCAACCGCCCGCGCGATCGTAGCGAAACCAGCCTTCCGACAGGGTGGTAGCCGACCCGCCGTGCATTTTTTGGAGTATTCTGCTTCCATCCGTGCGCGGGAAGGCTTCCGAGCCGTTCTCGAGCGACGTTTGCGCCACAAATTCGGACGATTTGTCCAATTCTGAACTTTTTTTCGCGCTCGATACGTCCCCGGGCGGCTCCAGAGAGCCCAAATTGTCCTCACACCTGCTGAATACTCCGTTTTTTGCACATCGGATGGCACCCCACCCCAACATCTCATCGGAAAACAGCGATTCTCGGCGTCCCAAAGAAGCCATATCCGCCACCTCGCGCACGCGACCGCCCTCAATCCGGTACGCACGCGTCGCATACTCGAGCATCGGCCGCGGTTGATGCGTAGCCACAACAACCGTGCAGCCCAGCTCACGGTTCACGCGAAACAGCGCGTGCAGAAAATTCTTCTCGGCAACGGGATCGAGCTGAGACGTGGGCTCGTCGAGTAGCAGCACACGCGGACGCAGCGCCAGGACGGCGGCAAGCGACAGCAGCTGCTTGCGGCCACCCGAAAGCGTGTCGGTATCGCGATGAAGCCAGTCCTCAAGACCAAAGAAATAGCTGGTCTCGGCAACACGGCGGCGCATCTCGTCGCGCGACACGCCCAGATTCTCTAGGCCAAACGCCATCTCGTGCCACACGGTCTCGCACACAATCTGGTTCTCGGGATCCTGGAACACATAGCCCACGCGCTCCGCCGATGCCCGCGCGTCCATGTCGGCAACGTTCTCGCCCAGCACGCGCAGTTCGCCAGTGCGCTCGCCCGCCGGTGCGATCTCGGGCTTGAGCAGCGACAGCAGCGTCGACTTACCCGATCCGGTACCGCCAACAAGCAACGCAAATGCACCTTGGGGAACAGACCAGTCGAGCCCCTCGAGCACCGCAGCATCAGCATCGGGGTAGGCAAAGCTCAGGCTCCGCACCTCAATCGCCGGCATATCCGGGCCGCACGCCGCGCCCGACACCGGGCCCCTATCCAACCGAGCCATCAGCCAAACCTCTTCTCATCAATCGCGTGCAACGCGCAAGGCAGCACCATCCAGGCAGCGTACACGACATAGCCCAGCCACGGCGCCGGCACCGAGAGCTGCGGATAAAACGAATACTGCGTCGTCGCGGTCCACGCCACTGCCGCCGTGGCCACGCCAAACAGCGCGAGCCCGACCAGCGCGGCAACGTCGCTGCGCCCCAGTCGATACCGCGCATACGTCGTACGACGTGTCGCGGCAACCCACCCGCGCGAGCGCATCGCGTCCGCGCGCTCCAGCGAATCTTCCATGCCCCAGCCCATCAACACGCTCGACGCCCGCAGGCGCGATCGCACGGGATCGGTGGGCGCGCGGCCCGGCACATCAATCGCATCCTGCACCGCCAGCACCGTACGACCGCGGCGTAAAAACTGCGGGATAAGCCTCATGCACATCGAGATCATGAGCGCAATCACCGGTGCGGCATTGCCCAGCAGCGCGAGCACCTTGTCGTATTCGAGCATCGACGCCGCGGCCTCAAACCACAGCACGCTCGCCACAAACAGCCCGCCCATGCACAGGCCGTATACCATGCTTTCCAGATACACCGCGCGCATACCAATACGGAACAACTCCGTCGAGCCCGAGGCGCTAAACAGCGGATTGACCAGCGCGATAATCAAAATCACCGGCAGCTGCCAGCGAAGCGCCCCCAACGTGCGCGCAGCACCGCGCGTCGCAAATCCATACGCCAGCCCGCCCGCAAGCGACAGCGCAATCAGCACCGGCTGCATCGAGAACATGGTGAGCCCCAGCGTCAGCACTATATAGAGTGCCGGCACAGCCGGATGCGACATCGAGAACGCCGCGACGGGCTCGCCGCCAAACTCCTCTTGTATGTTGTCCACGGGCACCCCCGTCCCCTCGCTCAAAAGACAGCTCCGCAGCACCGCCAACGCCGCACGCAAGCAGCGCAAACGCCACGCCGGCGGCGCAAGCCTCAACCGTCGCACACCAATCGCTACGCGCTCATCATATGCCTGCGGTATCATATTGCGCCGTGTATCGTTTCCAAACACACGTCTCTATAACGTAACAGGAGATCACATGGACGCAACCGCAATTATCCTCGCCGCCGGCGAGGGCACCCGCATGAAGTCGAACCACTGCAAGGTTTCGCACAAGATCCTGGGCAAGCCCATGGTTCAGTGGATCGTCGACGCCACCATCAAGGCCGGCTGCAGCCGCGTCGTGGTCGTCATCGGCAGCCACGCCGACGAGATGCGCGCCCTCATCGATGGCGCCTATGCCAACAGCGCTACCAAGGTCGAGTGCGTCGAGCAGACCGAGCGTCTGGGCACCGGTCACGCCGTAAAGGTCGCGCTCGAGGCCTGCGGCATCACGCAAGGCCCCGTCGTCGTGCTCAACGGCGACCTGCCGCTCATCACCGCCGACACCGTCGCCAAGTTCGCGCAGACCGTCGCCACCGGCGAGCTCGCCTGCACCGTCATGACCATGACCCCGCCCGATCCTTTTGGCTACGGCCGCATCAAGTTGGGCGCCGATGGTCAGATCGAGCGCATCATCGAGCAGAAGGACTGCACGCCCGAGCAGGCCGCCACGCTGCTGGAGTGCAACGCCGGCTGCTACGCCTTCGACGGCGCGCAGCTCGCCGCCCACATTAACGAGATCGGCAACGACAACGCGCAGTCCGAGTACTATCTGCCCGACATGCTCGAAATCCTCAAGGGTCACGGCCAGGCGGTCTCCATCTTCCACTGCGACGACTACCGCGACGGCCTGGGCGTCAACAGCCGCATCCAGCTCGCGCAGCTCACCGCCATCGCGCGCGACCGCATCAACGAGCACTGGATGGCCGAGGGCGTCACCTTCATCGACCCCACGCAGGCCTGGATCGGCCCCGACGCCACCATCGGCCGCGACACCGTCGTGTGGCCGCAGACGCATCTGATCGGTCACGTCACCGTGGGCGAAGAGTGCCAGCTCGGCCCCAACAGCCGCCTCACCGACACCACTGTCGGCAGCGGCTGCATCATCGATGAGACCATCGCCATCGAGGCCGTCATCGAGAACGGCGTCGACTGCGGCCCGCGCGCCTACCTGCGCCCGGGCACCCACATGCTCGACGGATCCAAGGCCGGTACGCACGTGGAGATTAAGAAGTCCACGATCGGCGAGGGCTCCAAGGTGCCCCACCTGTCCTACATCGGCGATACCACCATGGGCTCCGGCGTCAACGTGGGCGCGGGTTCCATCACCTGCAACTACGACGGCGTTCACAAGCACAAGACCGTCATCGGCAAGGATGCCTTCATCGGTTCCGATACCATGATGGTCGCGCCCGCCCAGATTGGCGACGGCGCGCTCGTGGCCGCCGGCTCCGTCATCACTGAGCCGGTCCCGGCAGACGCACTCGGTCTGGGCCGCGCCCGTCAGGTAAATATTGAGGGCTGGGCCGCCGATTATCGCCGCCGCCTGCACGAGGACGACGAGGTATAACGTTTTACCAAGCATCTAAGGAGCCGCTTCCGTGGGGACGGCTCCTTTTTCTATGCTGACCTGCGCGGCCGGATGAGTGGTCGGTTCGTGTCCGTTGACGGTAAAGACGTTATCAAGACTCGATAAACCCCGTCGCGCGGTTACAATGCAAAAAGGCATCTATATGGCATTCGATATATAAAGGAGAAGGGTAATGCCGATTAATGATCCCGAGAAGTCGGAGAATATGCGCAAGTCCATCCGCGTGTATTCCGGTTCCTCCAACCGTCCCCTCGCTCAGAAGATTGCTGAGTACCTTGGGGTCGAGCTTTCGGGCCTTACGCTAAAGCAGTTCGCCAATGGTGAGATTTACGCCCGCTACGACGAGACCGTCCGCGGCGCCGACGTCTTCCTGATTCAGTCCGTGGCCGGCGGCAACGTCAACGACATGCTCATGGAGCTGCTCATCGCCACCGACGCTGCCAAGCGCGCATCCGCCCGCTCCATCACCGCCGTTATCACCCACTACGGCTATGCCCGCCAGGACCGCAAGGCCGGCCCGCGCGAGCCCATCACCGCCCGCCTCGTCGCCAACCTGCTCGAGCGCGCCGGCGTCAATCGCATCATCACCCTCGACCTGCACCAGGGCCAGATCCAGGGCTTCTTTGATATCCCGGTTAACCACCTGTCCGCGCTGCCGCTGTTTGGCCAGTACTACAACGACATGCACTTCGACACCGACAACCTGGTTGTCGTCTCCCCCGACGTGGGTCGCGCCAAGGCCGCCAAGAAGCTGTCCGACATGCTCGGCTGCGACCTGGCCATCGCCCACAAGGGCCGTCCGCGCCACAACGCCGCCGAGGTCATGGGCATCATCGGTGACATCAAGGGCAAGACCTGCATCATCAACGACGACATGATCGACACCGCTGGCACCCTGTGCGCCAACGTCAAGGAGCTCAAGGCTATGGGCGCTGGCGACATCTACGTCTGCGCCACCCACGGCATCTTCTCCGGTCCGGCCATCGAGCGTCTGAACGACGCCCCGATCGTCGAGTGCCTCGTCACCGACGCCATTCCTGTCGAGGTCGGCGGCAAGATCAAGACCATCTCGGTCGCCGAGGAGTTCGCTCAGGCCATCTCCGCCGTTTACCACGAGGAGCCCGTCTCCACGCTCGTCGGCGGCGACTTCGCGCTGTAGCCTGCCGCGCATCATCTTTGATGCTTTTAAAGGGTCGGAAGCGAGCTTCCGACCCTTTTTCTATCCCTCGCCAACCTTCCCTGGACAATTAGTTCAGATACGTATTTTTTTAAAGCTCCAAAAGACCGTTCGGAGCCTTCTGAACTCCCCAGCGGATGCCATGCCGTCCAAATCTCATCGTTCTCGAGTACAACCGCTGCATATTTACCCTCAAATCGCCCTCAAGGGCCTTAGACACGCCTCGAACGCCCGCCGCCTTATACGTATCTGAATTAACCGTCCAGTAGCTATCGTCAACCTTCGCGGCAGAGCTCAATTTCCTGCAATCCCCTCAACCGATTCCACCGATTTCATAACACCCAGCCGTTCATGGCGCGCAGCGCCCCGCTGAGCGAAAAGAACGGTATGGGGGTCGCATTCTGCCGCCAACTTAGTACGTTATAGCTATGACGACCGTGATTTCACATTTCTCCGCCCTCCGCGCAATTCGTCGCGCACGACGGGCGTACTCTGCCCTACCCTGGGACTCCGTTGATAGTGAACAGCAAGCACAGGCCTTGGCTAGCTGCATTCCCAATAATGACGCGATAGACTTTGGCGCACTTTCGATACTCGATGCCTGGAATGAAGATGATTCCGAACTACTCGATCTTCTCGTTTCAGACGAAGACAACAGACGCCCCGACAAGCGGCTTCTTCAGCATATTCTCACCGCTCCGCTTCCTGAAGGTGCAATTATGCACGTCGAGGCCGACATCTACGCAACGTCTCCTGCCGTGACAGCCATGCTTTGTTCCAAAAATGAATCAGTCGCCAAAACCTTGATGCTTCTCATGGAACTGCTCGGAACCTACTCCCTTCCTCCCGGGGCAACATACCCCATTGCCCATGACGACATCTGGCCCAAGGGCGATGACTACGAAGCGATGGACGACCTCGATTGCCGGGGCGACCAGTCGGCGACCGAACAGCAGAACGAAACCCGCTACGAACAGGCACACTACAAATGCGAGCCCGCCACGACCATCGAAGAGCTCGAGGCGGTCGCACGCTTCGCCAAAAGTAGCTCATACGCCTCGTTTCGCACGGCAGTCAAGCTCGCCCGACCCGGATCTGCATCCCCAGCCGAATCCCTAATGTTTGCCGTTCTCGGAGCGCCCATGCGCTTTGGCGGATTCGGATGTTGCAGCCTGCCCATGGGAGGCCTGCTACTCAACTATCGAATCGACTTCGACACCCTTGCGGTCAACATGTCCTCGGGCATCCCCTATGCCATCTGTGACCTATATTGCCCGGCAGCCGGAGTCGACAACGAATACAACGGAATTGGGCACGAGCTTCAAAACGCTCGCATCCACGATGGCAATCGAAATAATGGCCTCAAGGCAATGGGCATCCACGTCCTGGTTATCAATCGCGACCAAATGAAAGACCTTGTTGCACTCGAAGCCTTCGCCCAAACGATGCATCGACTCGCGGGAGTCCGATTCCGATACCGTATCAAGGGCTATCGCAAGCGTCAGGCCGCTTGGCTCAACGCCCTGCGGGCCGGAATCGGCCTTGCGCCGGTCTAAACGGCGAATCACCCGTGCACCGTCGAGCAGGGCTGGACAGTTAGTTCAAATACGTATAAATGGACACATTGAATTAGGCTGTTTTGCAGTTATCTCTATACCATTCGCCCGATTTGAAGGCAGGGTAGACTTCAAAACAGCGTCATATGGACTAACTAAAGCTCCAAAACAACGTATCGGCATTGAATCGAGCAATTCGAGTTCTCAGAACTTATACGTATCCGAACTAACTGTCCACCTCGATTTCGACGGCCGTCCAAACGCCCTCAAATAACCTCAATTGCCCTCCATTTGACAGCGGCAACAGGGTCGCTCACCATAGCAGGCGACAAATCAACGAAAGGATGAACATGGCAGCTGCACAGCCGCTTAAGATTCGCATGGTTGCCGGACTTGGCAACCCTGGCGAGGAATATGCCGAGACCCGTCACAACGCTGGTTTCAAAGCAATCGACGAGCTGGCCCGTCAGGCCGGCGTCACGTACTGGAAAAACCAAGCAGGCGCCGAGATCGCGCTCATCAACATCAACGATCCCGAGGAAGAGGGCGGCAAGCGCCAGATTGTACTGGTCAAGCCGCAGTCGTACATGAACACCTCGGGCGGGCCCATCTCCAAACTCTGCCGCGAGTACAAGATCAAGGCCGAGGAGCTGCTCGTCATCCACGACGAGCTCGATATTCCCGCCGGCGACGTGCGTGTTAAGGTGGGCGGCGGCCATGCCGGTCACAACGGCCTGCGTTCCATCATCGATAAGATGGGCAGCCGCGACTTCAGCCGCATCCGCACCGGCATCGGCAACCCTCCCGGCAAGATGGCCGTCGCCGACTACGTGCTTAAGCAGCTGCGCGCCCGCGAGGCCGAGGATTTCCAGGACACCTGCGCCCGCGCGGCCGACGCCGCCGGCCTGGCGATTGTGCACGGCGTAGTCTATGCTCGCGACCATGTCAACGGCGCCGCCTCCGCCAACGGCAAGCACTAAAACCTACTATTTAGGGACAGGGTTATTTTGGCAGGTTTTATCTACGGAAACGCCATGACAGCCGCGCCGTAATAAACCCTGTGCCGCCATACATATGCAGCGCCCCAAAAGGGGCCGGCCTCATCACAACCCGAGGCCGGCCCCTTTGCCGTTTTGCCTGATAAAACCGACCAAAATAAACCTGTCCCTATTTGGTAGGCCGAAGTGGATAAACCCTTTTCCCACCTGCCAAAGAAACACGTAAGCGACATTGCCATGAGGGTATAATTTGCACCGTATGTCTGCACAACGCCTGTGCGCGTACGGTTTTATTCGGGCTACCGTCCATTTCCGTGGAGGCACGGTTCGGCAGCCCTAACAAGAGAGGGGTTCTATGTATAAGATCCTGGAGAAGACGCAGTTCTCGGAGAAGGTGTTCAAGTTCCGCATCGAGGCGCCTGCAATCGCCAAGCATGCGCACGCTGGACAGTTCCTCATGGTTCGCGCCAACGAGACGGGCGAGCGTGTCCCGTTTACCCTGGCCGGCTGGAACGGTGACGAGGGCTGGGTCGAGTTCATCTTCATGGTGATCGGCAAGACCACCGAGATGCTTTCCACCTACGAGGCCGGCGAGTCGCTGCGCGACGTCGTGGGCCCGCTGGGCGTTCCCACCGAGATGGCCGAGGGCCCCTGCGCTGTCATTGGCGGCGGCGTCGGCCTGGCAATTGCCTTCCCGGTCGCCAAGCACCTGGTCGAGACCGGCCACGAGGTGCACGCCATCATGGGCGCCCGCACCAAGGACCTCCTGCTCATGGAGGACCAGTTCCGCGAGCTCCTCGACGAGGACCACATCCACATCACCACTGACGACGGCTCCTACGGTGAGCAGGGCGTTGTCACCGCTCCGCTGGAGCGCCTGCTGCAGGACAAGGCCGTGAGCCAGGTCTTCTGCGTCGGCCCCGTTCCGATGATGAAGTTCTCGACCCTCACCGCCCAGAAGTACGACACCCCCATCACCGCGTCGCTCAACCCCATCATGGTTGACGGCACCGGTATGTGCGGCTGCTGCCGCGTCGAGGTGGGCGGCGTGACCAAGTTCGCTTGCGTCGACGGCCCCGACTTCGATGCCACCCTGGTCGACTGGGATGACCTTCGTGCCCGCCAGGCCGCTTACCGTTCCGAAGAGGGCGAGTCCCTCAAGGCCTATGAGGAAAAGAGCTGCGCATGCCACTAGTTAACGGTCGTTTCGTTGCCGATATGAAGTCGCCCCGCACCCCCGATAACGAGGAGCCGGCTGCCGAGCGCGCCTGCGACTTCCGCCCCGTCGACAAGGGCTTCACCGAGGAGATGGCGCTGGCCGAGGCCGAGCGCTGCCTCAACTGCAAGAAGCCGTTCTGTGTTGAGGGCTGCCCCGTCAACATCAACATCCCCCGCTTTATCGAACAGATCCGCGAGAAGGACTTCGGCGGCGCTCTCGATACCATCCGCGAGGACTCCATGCTTCCCGCCATCTGCGGCCGCGTCTGCCCGCAGGAGAACCAGTGCGAGGGCAAGTGCATCCGTGGCAAGAAGTCCGAGCCCGTGGCCATCGGCCAGCTCGAGCGCTTCCTGGGTGACCGCCCCGAGCTCGCCTCCACGCCCAAGATGGCCCCCAAGAACGGCAAGAAGGTTGCCATCGTCGGCTCCGGCCCGTCCGGCATCACCTGCGCCGGCGAGCTCGCCCGCAACGGCTTTGACGTCACCGTCTTCGAGGCATTCTTCACCGGCGGCGGCGTGCTGGTCTACGGCATCCCCGAGTTCCGTCTGCCCAAGGCAGTCGTCAAGCGCGAGATTGACGGCCTGGAGGACATGGGCGTCAAGTTTGAGTACAACTCCGTCGTGGGCAACATGGCCACGGCCGAAGAGCTGTTCGAGCAGGGCTTCGACGCCATCTACGTGGCGACCGGCGCAGGCCTGCCCAAGTTCCTCAACGTCCCCGGCGAGAACCTGCCCAACGTCTTCTTCGCCAACGAGTACCTCACCCGCGTGAACCTGATGAAGGCCAACAAGTTCCCCGAGTACGACACCCCCACCAAGCACGGCAAGAACGTCGTTGTCTTTGGCGGCGGCAACGTGGCTATGGACGCCGTCCGTACCGCCAAGCGCCTGGGCGCCGAGCACGCCATCATCGCCTACCGTCGTACCGAGGACGAGATGCCCTGCCGTCGCGCTGAGCTGCACCATGCCAAGGCCGAGGGCGTCGAGGTTCTGCCGCTCGTCTCCCCGCTCGAGTTTGTCGCTGGCGAGGACGGCTCCGTGTGCGCCGTCAAGGTCCAGAAGATGGAGCTCGGCGAGCCCGACGAGTCCGGCCGTCGTCGTCCGGTGCCCATCGAGGGCGCCATCGAGGAGATCCCCTGCGACGTCGCAATCTCGGCTATCGGCACCAACGCCAACCCCTTCGCAAAAAAGATCGGCGGCAAGATGGAGCTCAACAAGTGGGGCTACATCGTTGCCGACGAGGAGACCGGCCAGACCACCGATCCCCGCATCTGGGCCGGCGGCGACATCGTCACCGGTGCCGCTACGGTCATTCTGGCGATGGGCGCTGGCAAGAAGGCCGCCGCTTCCATCACCAAGAGCCTGCTGGGCGAGTAATCACCCTCAGCGCTAGCCATTAAACGGCAAAGTCCCCGTCGAGCACACGCTCGGCGGGGACTTTTTCTATGCCGGCCGCCCGATCACCACGATGGGGACAGGCACCTTTGTGGTGGTTTTGGTCGGTTAGCCTTCGAGCTGCGCTACTTTGTAGCGGTAGGCCGCGGCGATGACGTCCTTGCAGCCTTCGCGGCCCAGCTTGGCGCGGTTGACGACGATGTCTTTACCGCTCGTCATCTTCCACTTGCCGGCGCTATAGCGCTTATAGAACGCCTCGCGCGCCTTCTGCTGCTGCTTGACCAACTTGGCGCCCTTCTTTTTGTTAAGTCCGCGCTTCTTGCGCACGATCTCGACGCGGTCCTCAAAGGGTGCGGTCACCAACACGGCAATGTGGTTGGGGTTGTTACGCAACAGGTAATCGGACAGACGACCTTCGATAATGCAGCTCTCGGTCTCGCCCAGATCCAAAATCACCTGGCTCATCTTTTGGAACAACTTATCCGAGTACGAGCGCGCATCGTAGCGGTCGGGCAGAAACGCCATGTTCTCCACGGCCAGACGCTCGTCGTAGGCGGCCATCTTGTCGAGCGACTCGCCCGCGCGCAGCGACGCACGCACCAGCAGCTCGTTATCGTACAGTGGAATCCCCAACTCGTCGGCAAGCATGCGACCAATCTCGTGGCCCTCGGCGCCAAAGTCGCGCGCGATGGTAATGACCACAGGATTCTTCTTGTTCTCCAGATCGCTCATCGCGATTCCTTTCTCTATGTGACAAAGGGGCTGTCCCTTTGCCACATTCTACGCTGCCACCATTCGCCTCTGATATGCGCGAACCAGCAGCGAGATACCAAAGTTGAGCACAAAGTACATCGCAAACACCAGGCCGTAGAGCATAAGCACCTGCGACAGATCGATCGCGTGGGCCATCACGACGTTTGCCGTGTACATGAGCTCGGCCACGTTAATGCCCGAAAGATACGAGCTGTCCTTGATGACGGTCGTGCACTGGCTAAACAGCGCCGGAATAATCGTCTTAAACGTCTGCGGCAGAATGATGTAGCGCATGGTGGCAAAGAAGCCAAAGCCCTGGCTCTGCGCTGCCTCAAACTGGCCGCGCGGAATCGAGTTGAGGCCGCCGCGCACAATCTCGGCCATAACAGCGCTGGTAAACAGCGTAAAGGCGATGGTCGAAATCACAATGTCCAAACCCTGCACTGTAAAGTAGATAAACAGGATCCACAGCAGGTTCGGCGTGCAACGGAACAGCTCGATATAGGCGCTCACCAAAATACGGAACGGGCGGGGCGCATAGCTTTTAACAAGCGCCAGCACCGTGCCAAAGATGAGCGAGAAAAAGATCGACAGCGCCGAGATCTCGATCGTCTTAACAAAGCCGCCCCAAATGTAGAGCAGGTTGGTCGCGTTGAAGATTTCCATGCGCTAGGCCTCCTCTACGTTGTCGAGCCCCAGCTCGGCGAGGCTCACGCCGCGCGGACGCTCCTTGGAGCGGCGCTCGAGCCACTGCACCAGCATGGCGAGCGGAAAGCAGATGATGAAGTACATAAGGCAGCAGACGATGTATCCCTGCAGGTAACCGTACAGACTCACAAAGTTGTCGGAACGGTACATAAGGTCGCCGCCGGCCACAAGCGCCAGCACCGACGTGTTCTTGACCAAGTTGAGTGCCTGGTTACACAGCGGCGGCAGAATGATCTTGAATGTCTGGGGCAGCACGATGTACCAGTACGCCTGCGCACGGGTGAAGCCCTGGCTCTGGGCCGCCTCCATCTGACCGCGCGGAACCGCCTCGATACCGGTGCGGATGACCTCCGAAATGTAGGCCGCGTGATACAGGCCCACGCCCAAGAAGCCCAGCACGAACGGCGCGATGCGCACCGGCTGATCGGCACCGGTTATGGCCTGCAAAAACTGCGGACCGGCCATGTACATAAAGAGCACCTGCACGGGCAATGGGGTGTTCTGGTAAAACTCCACGTACACGCGGCTTATGGCGCGCAGTACGCGCGAGCGAGTGGTAGAGAACACGCCCAGCAGCGTGCCCAGCACCAGCGACAGCAGCAGACCGGCAACGACCACCTGTAGCGTCACGCCAAAGCCCTCCCAGAAGGGCCCCATGTTTTGAAATGTCGTCGACCAACGGTCGGCGTCAAATAATCCTTCGAGCATTTGATTCCTTCCTTGGACGATGCGCCTATACAAGACCCCAGGTCTTAACCTCTTGGTCGAGCCAGCCATCGGCCAGGCGATCGCAAATCACCTGATCAACCACGGCCGAAAGGTCGCAGCCCTTCTTGGTCGCCACGCCGTAGCCCTGCTCGCCAAACTTGACTTCGGGCTGCAGCAGCTCAACGGTCTCGTTCATGTAACCGGCCAGCGTGGAGCGGTCCATGGCAAAGACGTCGATATTGCCGGCGTCGAGCGAGCTCTTGATGATGGGGTAGCCGCTAAAGGCCCTAAACTCGGGCTTGCAGCTAAAGCCGTTGTCCTTGATCATCTGCTCAATCAGGCTCTGCGTGGTGGCGCCCTGGCTCACGCCAATGACCTTGCCGTCCAGATCCTCAATCGAGGTAAAGCCCGAACGCTTCTTGACCATGAGTCCCACGTAGTCGGTGCGGTACGGCGTCGAGAAATCCCAGCTCTTCTTGCGCTCGTCCGTGATGGTGTAGGTCGCCGCGACCACATCGAGCTGGCCGTTATCGATCAGCGGGCCGCGCGTCTTGGGCGTTACGTCGGTAAACTCGACAAGCTCCTGGACGCGAGCATCCTTGTAGCTCACGCCAAAGACGGCAGCGGCGATCTGGTAGCACAAATCGACTTCCATGCCCTCAAAGCGGCCCTTGGCGGTGTCGTAATAGCCATAGCCGGGAACGTCCTTCTTAACGCCGGCATTCAGATGGCCACGCGACTTGATGGCCGCAAGCTTGGACCCCTTGTCGGAGCCCTCGCCGCTGGTGGAGTTGCCGCAACCGGTAAGCGCGGTCCCCGTCAGCGCAAGCATGCCGGCGCCAGCCAGCTGCAAAAAGCGACGGCGCGACACGGCCGCCCTCGTCATATCCGTCATGTCCATCACCGCGCCTAGTGCAGAATCTTGGACAGGAACTCGCGGCAGCGCGGGTTCTCGGGGTTATCGAAGAAGTGCTCGGGCGTGCCCTCCTCCAGAATGCGGCCGTCCTCCATAAAGATGACGCGGTCGGCCACCTGGCGCGCAAAGCCCATCTCGTGCGTCACGCAAATCATGGTGATGTCCTCCTGCGCGAGCTCAATCATAACGTCCAGGACTTCCTGGACCATCTCGGGGTCGAGTGCCGAGGTCGGCTCGTCAAACAGGATGATGGGCTGCTTGGTGCACAGGGCGCGGGCGATGGCGATGCGCTGCTGCTGACCGCCCGAGAGATTCTGCGGATACTCGCCGGCCTTATGCGCCATGCCGACGCGCTTGAGCGCGGCGATGGCGATCTCGGTCGCCTCCTCCTTGCTCTTCTTTTGCAGCTTGATGGGCGCGAGCGTCAGGTTGCCCAGCACCGTCATGTTGGGATACAGGTTGAACTGCTGAAACACCATGGAGCTGTACTTGCGAGCCATCTCCAGGTGGTTCTTTTTGGTGAGCGGCGTACCGTCGATGACGACCTCGCCCGACGTGGGTTCCTCCAGATAATCGACGCAACGGATGAGCGTCGACTTACCCGAGCCGGAAGGCCCGATCATTACGAGCTTCTCGCCGCGCTTGACGGTGAGATTGATATCTTTGAGCACATGCAGGTCGCCAAAGTACTTGTTGAGATGCTTGATCTCGATCATGTCTGCCATGAATGTCCCTTCCCTGCGTTTACACGAGTTGAACTATTGTACGGAAGAAACCACGTTTCCGCAGCCCACGCTACATCCCCGTAAAGAACCCGCAACCTTTAACCCACTCATTGGGGACAGACTTAAATGAGTACCCAATGAGCGGGTACTCATTTAAGTCTGTCCCCAATGAGTACCTCCCCAATGAGTGCCCAGCCCAGCAAAAAGGGGCGCGACCGCAATGGTCACGCCCCCTCAACATCAACTATGTACCGCTCGGCCCCTACGCGAGTTTAGCACCGACGATCTTTGCTGCTGCCGGCTTGTCGAAGTTACCGCCGGTGGCCTTGCCGAGTGCGCCCATAACCTGGCCCATCTGCTTCTTAGAGGTCGCGCCCAGCTCGGCGATGACCTGCTCGATCAGAGCCTCGAGCTCCTCGCCCGAAACCTGCGCGGGCAGCAGGCTCTCCAGAATTTTGACCTGCTCGGTCAGGTTGTCGGTACGCTCTTGGTCGGTGCCGGCCTTGATGGACATCTCCAGCGTCTCGCTCGTCTGCTTAATCAGACGCTTGATCATGCTGTTGACGTCTTCCTCGGTCACATCACGGCGCTCGTTGACCTCGATGTTCTTCACCTCGGCCTTAACCTGGCGAATGATAGACAGGCGAACCTTGTCCTTGGCCTTCATGGCCGCGATCATTTCCTTCTGCAGCTCTTCGTTGGTCATCTGCAAATCCTCCTCAATAGTGTGGGCGGCACTCACACGGGCGCCGCCCCATGATTACTCAGTCGTCGACGAATTGTCGGTCGAACTCTTGGTGACGCCCTTCAGGCTGACGTTGTAGGGCACGTCCTTGGGCATGGGGTTAACGGTGATGTCGGCATCCTTCTTGTACTGCTCCAGCCACTCGCTGTACGCGGTGCTTGCCGCCTGCGTCTTCACCACGTTGGAGACGTACTTCTTGATGTCCTTGGGCACCTGCTTAATGTCATCGACCTGATTATCGACATGGAAGTAGTCGGTGCACTTGATGATGTGATAACCATAGGTCGACTCGACGACGTCGCTCACATCGCCCTTGTTGAGCCCCTCGAGCGCCGCCTGGTAGCTGTCGACGAAGGTGGTGAGCTTGTCCCAGCCCACATCGCCCTTCTTCTCCTTGGAGCCGGTGTCGTCGGAGTACTGCTTCACGGCGTCCTCAAAGCTCAGCTCGCCGGAGTTGATCTTGTCCAGGCACTCCTGCGCTTTGGCCTTGGCAGCAGCCTTGTCCTCGTCGGAAGCGTCGGAATCGACCTTGATCAGGATATTCGACGAACGACGGGCGTCATTGTAGTTGGACAGGTTCTCATTGATGTAATCGACAATCTCGCTGTCCTTGGGCTTGCTGGTGGGTGCCACGGCATCCTTGAGCTTCTGCTGCGCCAGGCTCTCCTTGAGCGAATCCTTGTAGGTGTCCTCGGTGTAGCCGTAAGTCTTAAGGGTCTTCTTGAAAGCCTTGGCGCCGCCGGCACTCTTGCAGGCGTCCTTCCAAGCCTTCTCGACCTCCTCGTCCGAGACGGTTACGCCGTTTTCCTTCTGCGCTTGCTGAAGCAGGATCTGCTGCGTGTAAGAGTCGATGAGCTGCTTGCGATACTTCTTGGGCGTGAGGTCGTTGTCGACCAGGTACTGTGCCCAGTCCTTGTCCTTGGTGTAGCCGTAGGACGTGCGCATGCTCATGATCTGCTTGGTCACGGTGTCCTCGGTGAGGTTGGTGCCGTTGATAGTGGCAGCCACGCCACCAGTAAGCTTATAGCCCGAGCTGGCACTTTCGGTCTGTGACATCAGGCCGGAGCACGCCATGGCCGAGACGGAAAGCAGCATCGCCAGCACGCCGATGACCACCAGGACAATCTTGACGGTCTTGGACACATAGGTCTTGCGCTGCTTCTTGCGAGAGCTAGAGGCGGCGCGAGCCTGCTGCTCGGGCGTCGGCTCGGGTGCGGGGTTCTTTTTCTTATTTGCCATAGTTGGCCTTTCGCATAACGAATCGAACAAACGCCATTGTGTCACAACGCGGCCCCCGCGACACGCTTGGTGCATTGGGGACAGGTTAATCTGCACCATTTTGGTGCAAAGGGGACAGATGCGGCACTTGGCAGTTGGGGACGTTCTTTATGTGCCGGCAGTTAGGGACAGTCCCCAAGTGCCGGCAGAAAAGGAACGTCCCCAAGTGCCGGCTTAGCCCCACCTTAGAAGTGACGGCGGATGGCGTCGACCATGCCCTGGGGCGTGGTCTGGCCGAGCACGTCGCCTGCGGCATCGGCGTCCATAAAGATGTTCATGAGCGCCTGCAGGGCCTCGACCTGACCGCCCGGCTCGGCAATACCCAGATTGATGACGATCTGCGCCGGCACCGGAGCGCCCATGCCAGCCATAGCGTTAAATGTCACGGGCGCGGCGGGCTTCACCACCGCGATATAGGGCTTGGCCACAAATCCCGGATCGGTATGCGGAATGGCAATGTTTGCCGCCGGCATGGCAAGACCCGTGGGATAGGCATCCTCGCGCGTGCGAACGGCGTCGAGCCAACCGTCGGCAATGTAGCCGCGCGGGGCAAGCTCACCCTCGAGCCGCGCAAACACCTCGCCCGGCGTCGCGCACTCCCAATCAAAAAACACCAGCTCAGGCGTAAACAGCGCTTCGTTATCCGCCATGCGCTCACCTCTCTCACCTAGTCACCTGCGACGTTCTTGAATGACTAGTCGTTAAAGAACGTCGCAGGTGACTACCCAAAACAAAGGGTGGCCACGTGCGCCTTGGCGCCAATGACCACCCTGACTACTCGGCTAAATTGTACTGTGCGCCGCTAGCCGCGAGGCGCGTCAATTGCGACCTTGCCGCTCTCCAGCACGTGGACGCGGCCGTCGGCGAGCATCTGCACGACCTCGGGATACAGCACGTGCTCAATCGCGTGGATGTGCTCCTCGAGCGTGTCGACGTCCCAGCCCTCCTCAACAGCCAGCGCGCGCTGGGCGATGATGGGGCCGTTGTCGTAGATCTCGTTGGCAAAGTGCACGGTCACACCGGTTACCTTGACGCCGCGCGCAAAGGCATCGTCGATCGCATGCGCACCGGTAAAGCTCGGCAGCAGTGCCGGATGCAAGTTGACCACGCGGTTGGGAAACGCCGCCAGCAGCGGCGTGTGCACCATGCGCATGTAACCGGCCATGACCACATACTCGCAGCCGCGCTCGAGAAGCTCGTGCGCGATGATCTCGTCAGCGGCGATGGGGTCGGCGTAGACATCCTTGGACAGCGTGAGCGTCTGGATGCCCGCGCGCTCAGCGCGCTGCAAACCCTTAGCCGAAGGACGGCTCGACACCACAAGCTCAATCGAAGCGTTGAGCTTGCCGGCGGCGATCAGATCGATCAGCGCCTGCAGGTTGGTACCCGAACCGCTGATGAGCACACCGATCTTGAGCGGCTCGGCCGTATCGGTGCCGGTCGGACGGGTGTAGGGCACAAAGCCCAGGCTCGCGGCAGCAGCCATCTGCTCGTTAGCGCTCATCGGAGTACACGACCTTACCGGAGCCCTCGACGCACTCGCCCACGCGGAACGGCTTCTCGCCCAGCGCGACCAGGGCCTCGGTCACGACAGCCTCGTCCTCGGGGGCGACGATCAGGCACAGGCCAACGCCCATGTTGAAGGTCTTGCATGCCTCGTTGGGCGCGAGCTCGGCCTGGCGCGACACGTAGGTGATGACGGGCGGAACGTCCCAACCCATCTCGGCGCCGTTGCGGGTGACCACGGCGTCGACGTCGTCGGCAAGCGCGCGGTTGAGGTTCTCGGTAATACCGCCGCCAGTGATGTGGGCGATAGCGTGCACGTTGGCGCCGCCGCGCAGCAGCTCCAGAATCGGCTTGACGTAGATGCGCGTGGGAGCCAGCAGGGCGTCTGCCAGCGATGCGCCGCCGAGTTCCTCGAGCGGACGGCTCAGCTCCTCGGCCTTAGCGGCGGCCTCGGGCGTGCCCGGCTTAATACCGTCGACGCCGATGACCTTACGCACGAGCGAGTAGCCGTTGGAGTGCACACCGGTGGAAGGCAGGCCCAGAATCACGTCGCCGGGGCGGACGTTCGCGGGGTCGAGCATCTTGGGACGATCGACGACACCCACGGTAAAGCCGGCGAGGTCGTAGTCGGCAGGAGCCATGACGCCGGGGTGCTCGGCCATCTCGCCGCCCACGAGCGCGCAGCCCGCGAGCTTGCAGCCATCGGCCACGCCCTTGATGATCTTTGCCATGTGCTCGGCCTCGATGTGACCGATGGCAACGTAGTCCAGGAAAAACAGCGGCTCGGCGCCCGAAGCCAGAATGTCGTTGACGCACATAGCGACCAGGTCCTGGCCCACCGTCTCGTGACGGTCCATGATCTGGGCGAGCACGAGCTTGGTGCCCACGCCGTCGGTACCGCTAATCAGAATCGGGTCTTCCATATCCTTAAGCGCGGCGGCCGAGAATAAGCCACCAAAGCCACCGATGCCGCCGATAACCTCGGGGCGATTGGTGTCCTTGACCATCTGCTTAATAGCGTCGACGGCGCGGCCGCCCTCGGCGGTATCGACGCCGGCATCCTCATACGTCACATGCTTGCTGTCGCTCATCTGAGCCTTCCTCTCCCACTACCGTGGCGCCGCGCGGGCGTCAAACGGTGCTCATAGTTGCGTTCATTTCGGCGCGCGCCATAACAGCGCGCGCCGTCATATCAACAAAACAGCAGGTAAAACCTACCAAAATAAACCTGTCCCTACATGGCAGGTTTTAGGCCTCGCCGTGTTCCTCTTCCCAGCTGCGGTCGTCGTATTTCTCGACCACGGCGTCGTCATCAAAGTGCAGCGGCTTGTCCAGGTTGCGGGGCTTAAAGCCCTCCATGAACTTGTCGCGGCCAAAACTCTCGGGAATCGCCACGGGGTAGCGGCCGGTAAAGCACGCATCGCAGTAACCGCCCTTGGGCATGACCTTAAGCAGGCCCTCGACCGAAAGGAAGGCCAGCGAATCGGCGCCGATATACTCGCAAATCTCATCGACCGTCTTGTTGGCGCTGATGAGCTGCGACTGCACGTCGGTATCGATGCCGTAGAAGCACGGCCAGATGACCTCGGGCGAGTTGATGCGGATATGAATCTCCTTGGCGCCAGCGTTGCGTAGCATCTTGACGAGCTGCACCATGGTGGTGCCGCGCACGATGGAGTCGTCGATGACGACCAGGCGCTTGCCCTCGATGTTGTCGCGCAGCGGGTTGAGCTTCATGCGCACGCCCATGGCGCGCAACTCCTGCGTAGGCTCGATAAACGTACGGCCCACGTAGCGGTTCTTGATAAGGCCCTCGCCAAAAGGAATGCCGCTCTCGTGCGAATACCCTTCCGCGGGCGGCAGGCCGGAGTCGGGCACGCCGATGACCAGGTCGGCCTCGACGGGCTCCTCATGTGCCAGCTGACGACCCATGTCATAACGGCAGGCGTAGACGCTCTTGCCATTCATGATGGAGTCGGGGCGAGCGAAGTAGACCTGCTCAAAGATGCAGTTGGCAGGCTCTTCGGCTGCAGGCACACCCTGCTCGGACACAAGGCCCTCGGCACTGATGCGCAAGATCTCGCCGGGACGGACGTCACGGACGTACTCGGCACCCACGATGTCGAGCGCGCACGTCTCGGAGGCAACGACCCAGCCGCCGGCGCGCGTGACATGGGTGGCGGAGTCGACCGTCGCGGCGCCGTCCTGCGACGGCAGCTGCGAAACGGATGCGGCATCGGCCTGGTCCAGACCCTCGTCCACCAGCTTGCCCAGCACGAGCGGGCGAATGCCGTGCGGATCGCGGAATGCGTAGAGCGCCTGCTCGTTGATGAGCGTCATGGCGTAACCGCCGCGCACGAGCTCCATGGTCTTGCGAATGCCCTCGCGCAGATGGCCTGTACGCTGAGTAAAGTAGCCGATGAGTTTGGTCGCGACCTCGGAATCCGAGTTGGAGAGGAACGGCACGCCCAGCTCGATCAGCTGGCGGCGCAGCTCGTCGGTGTTGACGAGGGTACCGTTGTGCGCAAGCGCGATAATGACGCTATTGATGGTAGAGAGGTGCGGCTGAGAGGCCTCCCAGCTCTTGGCGCCGGCGGTGCCATAGCGCACGTGGCCCACGGCCAGCTGGCCGGAAAGCGTCGACAGGTCGGCGTTGGAGAACACGCGATCGAGCAGTCCCAGGTCTTTGCGAACCATAACCGTGCCGCCATCACCCACGGCGATTCCCGCCGATTCCTGGCCGCGATGCTGCAGCGCGCGCAGACCAAAGTACGTCAGTCGAGCCACATCGCGATCGGGTGCCCACACACCAAAAATGCCGCATTCCTCATGCAGCTGGTCGGAGTCCGGATCATACGTCGACATGGTCTTCACCTGTCCCGCGGCACGCTCGGCCGCGCGGATGGTTTCTTGAGACATGGCATCCCCTCAGAGCCTCGTTATTTGGCGTTACCTGCCCTATTATACGCACGGCAAGACAAGCACTCCCGCGCATGAACAGCGCTTTTTAAAAGCCCACCGAGCTTATAATCCGTTTTGCAGCCAAACATTTTATTGGGCAACCGCCTCGGGGCCGACGATCCCGCATACTTCCGTTGCGACGCGTCTCGCCCGCCGTTGGGGCTTGCATTGTTGCAATTGGGACGTTCGTCCTGTCTTTTGGCAGGTCGGCGGCGTATCCTTGTACCTACAGCAAAACGAGAAAGGTTATGTATGGATCGAAACGAACTCGACCCCAGCGTCCCCAGCGCCACGGAGGTCAAGAAGATCCCCCTCATCATTAAGGTATACGCCGTCCTGTGCATCCTGTCCGGCGTGGGCACGCTCCCGTCGGTCGGCGCCTTTATGTGGCAGGTCATCACCGCGCTCATCAACGGCAACGCCGCCGCCAAGCTCGGCGACAACACGCTCGTCGCAGTCGGACTGATTGTCGCCGGCATCATGCTCTCGGCTGCCAGTGCCGTCATCTTGATCATCTTTGGCCTTGACCTCATCAAGAACCAGCGCCGCAATGCCGCCCGTCTGTCCTATATCCTTATCGCATTGACCGTCGTCGAGCTTTTGGTTGACGTGATGCTCCAGGGCATCGGGCCTTTCTTGCTGCGCCCCGCCATCCAGCTCGGCATCCTCGTCGCGCTTTCGACCACCGTCGACCCCACGCTGCGCCAGGAGCGCGAGCTGCAACGCCGCCTGCAGGAAATGCTCGATCGCGACGCCGCCGCCGAGGGCATGCTCGGGCGCGATGAAACCGGTGAAGGCTACATCAAGCTCAACTACTTCAACCTGTTCTGGGTATTCTTTGTCTGCTGCATACTCGGCCTGATCGCCGAGGACATCTGGCACATGACGGTCGACGACCCCGGCGTCTACCAGAACCGCGCCGGCATGCTGTTTGGCCCCTTCAGCCCCATCTATGGATTTGGCGCCGTACTCATGACCATGGTGCTCAACCGCTTCTACAAAAAGAACCCCATCATTATCTTTTTGGTGAGCGCGCTGCTCGGCGCGAGCTTTGAGGTGTTCGTGGGCTGGTTTATGCAGACCTCGTTTGGCGTGGTCTCGTGGAGCTACTCGCACATGAAGCTGTTCGGCATGCCCGACCCGCTCGCCGTCCTTACGGGCGGACGCACCTGCACGGGCTTTGCCTGCCTGTGGGGCCTGGGCGGACTCATCTGGATCAAGATGCTGCTGCCGAGGCTGCTCAAGCTCATCAACATGATTCCGTGGAAGAGTCGCTACTCGGCTACTGTCATCTTCACCTTCATTATGCTGGTCGATGGCGTTATGACGCTGCAGTCGCTCGATTATTGGTATCAGCGCGTCAACGGCACGGAACCGGATATTCCCGTTGCGCAGTTCTACGGCAAGTACTTCGATAATGACTTTATGGAGAATCGCTTCCAGAGCATGACCATGAGCCCCAAGGATGCGACGCGCGTGTAGCGCCAACCGCGTCCAAAACGCAAAATGCCCGCCGGTATCACACGTACCGGCGGGCATTTTTATAAACGAGTCTTCTATCGACGCAGGCCTCTACGCCTCGCGCTCGACCTCACTCACACATTCATTCTTGATGGTGCCAACGAGCGCCTGCAGCGCATCGACCACATGCGGGCGAATGTCCCCGCCAATGAGCACGAGCATGATGTCGTCACCTACGGCAAGCTCGCCGCTTGCCAGCCACACACGCACATAGCCGATACCCGGCATCGTGCGCGTCGCCTCGATAGCGGCCTGCACCTTATCGGCATCGAAGCCGAACACCATGCCGCCCACCTTATGTCCAGGCGCCACGCCATCGGTCTCGACACCGCGCGCCTCGGCCTTGGGCGTCGCGCGCACCACACCGTTATGTGTCAGATACATACCGCACGCAGGTGCCGACGAATCGGCCTTGGCCTCGCGCAGCCAAGCATCAACCGAAGGCATCGTTTTGCCATTCTCGAGCATCATTTCTCCCTTACCGTCGTCGAGTAGCCAATTTGGAACGGGGCTTTTTAGCTACTCTCGAACAACTTATTCCTCGACCGGCGTGAGCACCATGACAGCACGCGTGTTGCTCAGCGATAACGAACGACAGGTCACAAGCGTCACGACCTTGGTTGCCGAAGCGGCACGATCGGTGGCATCGCTCGCCACGGCAGAGGCACCGTCGAGCATCTCGGACAGGTAGTTCTTGAGCCCGTCATCGCCCTCAAAATTGGGCGTGCGTGCCTTGGCATACGTGTCCTCGACAACTTTGGTCGCCAGTGGTCGCAGTTTATAGGTGGCGTCGCGCGTGATGTAATACACGTACTCTATGCTGTCGAACATCGCCTGATCGGTCGTGTCCGAGATCACATTGAACATCGATCCGTCGTTCATGTGGTGACCATAGATCGTAGTCTGCTGGTCAACCATTCCCGGCGCGGTATCGTCGCTGTCCAAGAAGATCGCACCCGATGCATTGGACGTACCGTCAAACAGCGTGTTGAGGTATTTGGAGTTGTTATTGGTCTGCACCACGGGATAGTTGATGTTGGTTCCCGGCGCGTAAATCCAACCCACAACCTCGGGATTTGTCTGGGCAAGTGCATCGAAGTCGATAATCGGCACGCCGCTGGCGTCCTTATCGCTTACATATTGCTTCTCGATTTTCTGGTACGAATCGCTTGCCTGCTTATAGCCAATCTGAGCATTGATAAAGATGGCAGCGGCGGCAACAATCAGGCCGATGCCGATGATGATGAGCAGAATGGGAATAATGGAGCGGCGCTTTTTGCGCGGCGGCTCGGTGTAATCCGACGGCACGGCATGCGATGAAGACCGGGGCGGTTTCTTAGCGGTGCTATAAGACGAAGGACGATATGCGGCCGGCGCGTCCTGTCGACGATGCGTCGCCGGCGTCACGGGACGCGACGCGCGCTGCTGCTGCTGAGGAGAGGATGTCCGACCCTGCTGTGCCGCACGGGCAGCACCCGGCTTCGACGGATCGGGAATCTGAGAAGCCTTGAATCGTTTTCCCTGATAGTCGGACATGGCTCTCCTTATACTGCGGCGAAACGGCGGAACGTCTAGGCGTCGGCCATCTCCTGCTTCATCTTCTCGATAACCTTGCGGTACTCGGGGTCGCATGCGCCCAGAATCTGCGTGGCATAGATGGCGGCGTTCTTGGCGCCGTTGATGGCAACGCAGGCCACGGGCACACCCGAAGGCATCTGCACCATCGACAGCAGCGAATCCATACCGCCCAGGTCACTCGTCTTCATAGGCACGCCGATGACCGGCAGCGGCGTAAAGGCAGCCACGACACCACCCAGGTGAGCGGCCTTGCCGGCGGCGGCGATAATCACCTTGATACCGCGATCGGCAGCAGTCGAAGCCCACTCGTGGACCTTCGCCGGCGTGCGGTGTGCGCTCGCAATGACGAGCTCATAGGGCACACCGAGCGCCTCGAGCTCGGCGGCGCAACCTTCCATAACGCCCAGATCGGACTTGGAACCCATGATGATCCCGACAACCGGCTTTTGATCTGCCATAAACAAAGACCTCCTGTTGAGAGCGGTGACGCGGCGAATCCGCGACCCTTAACTACTGAGAGTAGTATAGCTGCTCCCGTCCCTGCGGTCCCCGGGTGCCCCGCGGCGGGCTGGGTTTTTATCTTCGCTCCCCTTGCTTCGCAAAGTCGCTCAGACAATAAACCCAGCCCGCCGCGGGGCACCCGGGGACCTACCGGGGATTGCCATGACGTACGTTGGCTGAAATATTAACGTGGGATCCGCCGTTCGAACGAACGGCGGATCCCACACTCACTTTTTATTCAGCCCTAGTCATCGCGCAAAGCCCCTTCGGCAGCACACGGTGCAGCCAAGTCACCGCAGGCCGGGGCGGGAGGGGCCGAGTTTCCTCCTGAGCGACTCTGCTTGCAGCCGGAGCGAAAGGGGGAAATCTCGGCCCCTCCCGCCCCGGCCGGACAGGTCACACTACACCGTGTACTGCGGCAGGTCCTGCAGGGCGATGACGTCCATGCCCATGTCGTTGGCACTGCCGTGACCCTGCTGGTCCTCGCGCACCGCCTCGATGGCGCTCACGTATGTGTTGGCCGCAGACATCGCGGTCACGCAGGTCACGCCGCGGCGCACCGCCTCGGTACGCAACAGATAGCCGTCGCCACGCGAACCCGGGCCGTACGGTGTGTTGATGATTACCGCAATCTTGCCATCGGCGATGAGGTCACCGATGTTGGGACGCTCGCCGTCGTGCGGGCCGCTGATCTTCTCCACGACTTCGCACGTCACGTTGCCTCCGCGCAGCACGCGCGCCGTACCCTCGGTGGAGCAGATATCAAAGCCCAGGTAGCGCAGGATACGCGCGACCGAAAGGATATGACGCTTGTCGCGGTCGCACACGCTGATGAACACCTTGCCGGCGCTCGGGTCGGGCAACTTGTAGTCAATCGCCAGCTGCGTCTTGGCGTATGCCTCGGGATAGCTCTTGGCGATACCCATGACCTCGCCCGTCGACTTCATCTCGGGGCCCAGAATAACGTCGGCTCCCGGGAAACGGCCCCAGGGCATGACGGCTTCCTTCATGCAGAACCAGTCCAGCTGACGCTCGTCGCTCGGCAGGCCCAAGCTCGCGATGGAATCGCCCGCCATGATACGTGCGGCACACTTGGCGAGCGGCACACCGGTGGCCTTGGAGATAAACGGGACGGTACGGCTTGCGCGCGGGTTGGCCTCGATCACGTAAACGGTCTCGCCCTTAATGGCGTACTGCACGTTGACCAGGCCGCGTACGCCCAGCGCCATCGCGATGCGGCGCGTGGTCTCGCGAAGCTTTGCCTGCAGGCTCTCGCTAAAGCTGAACGGCGGGATGCAGGTCGCAGAGTCGCCGGAGTGAATACCGGCCTCCTCGATATGCTCCAGAATGCCGCCGATGTAGACCTCTTCGCCATCGCACAGGGCGTCGACATCGGACTCGATCGCACCCTCCAAGAAGCGGTCCAGGTACACCGGGTAGTCGGGGCTAATGCGCGCGGCCTCGGCCATGTAATCGCGCAGATGCTCGGCATCGTAGGCGATCATCATGCCGCGGCCGCCCAGCACGTAGCTCGGACGCACCAGCAGCGGGTAGCCGATGTGCGCGGCAACGGCCTCGGCTTCCTCAAACGAGGTTGCCTGGCCCGCCGGCGGATACATAATGCCCAGTTTGTCGAGCAGGGCGGCAAAGCGCTCGCGGTCCTCGGCAAAGTCGATGGCATCGGGCTTGGTGCCCATAATGTTGACGCCACTCTCTTCGAGCATGCGCGCCAGCTTAAGCGGGGTCTGGCCGCCGAGCGTCACCACGACGCCGTCGGGTCGCTCAACGTCGATGACGTCCATGACGTCCTCGTAGGTCAGCGGCTCAAAGTAAAGACGGTCGGATGTGTCGTAGTCGGTCGAAACGGTCTCGGGATTGCAGTTGACCATGATGGTCTCAAAGCCGCGGGCCGCCAGCGCGTAGCTCGCGTGCACGCAGCAGTAATCGAACTCAATACCCTGGCCAATACGGTTGGGGCCGGCACCCAGAATCATCGCCTTGGACTTGTCCGCCGGCGTGGTCTCGTCGGGAGCTACGCACTTCTTGGCATCCGGGCTCGTGCGGTAGATGTTCTCGTACGTCTTGTAGTGGTACTCCGTGGCGCTCGAGAACTCCGCAGCGCAGGTATCGACCGTCTTCATGCTGGGAACCACGCCCAGGCCCTTGCGATAGGCGCGCACAAAGCGCTCGTCCGAGCCGGTCAGCGCGGCGATCTCGGCGTCGCTCGTGCCGTACTGCTTGAGCAGGCGCATCGCGTCGGCATCGATATCCTCCACACGCAGGCCGCGGATGCTCTCCTGGACCTGCACCATGTCGTTGATGCGGTTGAGATACCACGGGTCGATGCCGCAAATGGCATGGATGCGCGTGACGTCCCAGCCACGGCGTAGGGCCTCGACCACAAAGAAGATGCGGTGCTCGGTCGGGGTTGCCACGGCCTGAGCGAGCTCGTCGTCGCTCAGCTTGTCGGCACCCTCCTTGCCACCGGCGCAAATGCCCTGGTGTCCGTCCTCCAGCGAGCGCATGGCTTTGCCGAAGGCCTCCTCAAAGGTGCGGCCAATCGCCATAATCTCGCCCACGGCCTTCATGCGCGTGGTGAGCGTGGGGTCGGTACCCTTGAACTTCTCGAAGGCAAAGCGCGGCACCTTGACCACGCAGTAGTCAATCGTGGGCTCAAAGCAGGCAGGCGTTGCCTTGGTAATGTCGTTGACGATCTCGTCGAGCGTATAACCCACAGCCAGGCGCGCGGCGGCCTTAGCGATGGGGAAACCCGTGGCCTTGGAGGCCAGCGCGGACGAACGGCTCACGCGCGGGTTCATCTCGATGACGATCAGGCGGCCGGTGTTGGGGTTCACGGCAAACTGCACGTTGGAGCCACCGGTCTCGACGCCGATCTTCTCCAGAATGGCGAGCGAGGCCACGCGCATGCGCTGATACTCAAGGTCGGAGAGCGTCTGCGCCGGCGCCACGGTGATGGAGTCGCCGGTGTGCACGCCCATGGGGTCGAGATTCTCGATGGAGCACACGATGATGCCGTTGCCGGCATGGTCGCGCATGACCTCCATCTCATACTCTTTCCAGCCCTCGATGGACTCCTCGACCAGCACCTCGTGGGCAGGCGAGAGCTCCAGGCCCTGGCTCACGATGGAGACGAGCTCCTCGTGGGTGTGAGCGATGCCGCCGCCGGCACCGCCCAAGGTAAAGCTCGGGCGCAGTACGCAGGGATAGCCCACGCGCTCGGCGATAGCCTCGGCGTCGGCCACGCTATAGGCATAGCCCGAGCGCGCGACCTCCAGGCCAATCTCGGCCATGGCCTCGTTAAAGAGCTTGCGGTCCTCGCCGCGCTCGATGGCGGCCAGGTCGCAGCCGATCATCTCGACGCCATACTTGTCGAGCGTGCCGTCTTTCGCCAGCTCGACGGCGGCGTTCAGACCGGTCTGGCCGCCCAGCGTGGGCAGCAGCGCGTCCGGGCGCTCTTTCTTGATTACGCGCTCGATAAACTCGGCGGTGATGGGCTCGACATAGGTGCGGTCGGCAAGACCCGGGTCGGTCATGATGGTCGCCGGGTTGGAGTTGACCAGGATGACCTCAAAGCCGTCCTCCTTGAGCACCTTGCAGGCCTGGGCGCCGGAGTAGTCGAACTCGCAGGCCTGGCCGATGACGATGGGGCCCGAACCAATGACGAGGATGCGCTTGATGTCAGTACGTTTAGGCATGTTAGTTCTCCTCGGTCTCAGCGGTCTCGGACTCAGCAAAGTTCCAGCCGGCAAGGCGGTCCTTCGCGGTATCGATGTCCAGGTAGTTCTCCTCGCCGTCCATGAGTCGCGTAAAGGCGGTAAAGAGATAGTGGGCATCGGTGGGGCCGGGCGAGGCCTCGGGGTGGTACTGGACCGAGAAGCACGGGGCGTCGAGCAGCTGGATGCCCTCGGCGGTGCCATCGTTGAGGTTCACGTGCGTCAGGCGAATGCGGCCAAAGCGCTCGTTCATCACGACCGGCGCGATTCCGCGGCGCACCCAGACGCGCAGATCTCCATCGGCCGCATGCTCGGTCTCGCCGCCGGAAAGCTCGGGGACAAGCTTGCCCAAGCTGGGGAACAGCAGGCCAAAGCCATGGTTTTGCGCGGTGATCTCCACACGGCGGCTTACCAGGTTCATAACCGGCTGGTTGCCACCGCGGTGACCGAACTTAAGCTTTTCCATCTGGGCGCCGCAGGCCAGGCTGATCATCTGGTGACCAAGACAAATACCAAAGACCGGCACCTTGCCGATCAGCTGCTGCACCTGCTCGTAGGTCTCCACCACGGCGTCGGGGTCGCCGGGGCCATTGGACAAAAAGACGCCGTCGGGATTCATGTCGAGCACCTCACTCGCGGGCGTGTCCCACGGCACGACGGTAAGGTCGCAGCCGGCGCGGACCAGCCCCTCCAGAATGCCGCGCTTCACACCGCAGTCGTAGGCGACCGCTTTGTGACGGGCAGGAGCGGCAGCCGAAAGCGCAAAGTCATGCGTGGCAGGCAGGTCGGCAGCCACAAACTCATGAGGCGCGGGGCAACTTACGGTCTTGACCAGGTTCTCGCCTACCAGCGTGGGCGCTGCGGCCAGACGCTCGGCAAGCTCGTCGACGTCGAAGATCTCGGTCGAGATAATGCCCATCTTGGAACCATTGTCGCGCAGGTGGCGTACCAGAGCGCGGGTGTCGACGCCCTCGATAGCGACGATGCCGTGGGCGCGCAGATACTCCGGCACGCTGACGGCCGAGCGCCAGTTAGAAGGCGTGGCGCACATGTCGCGAACGATCATGCCGCGCATAGCCGGAGCGCTCGCAGGGCGCACGGCGTCGCCGGGGAAGGCCGACTGGACGTCGGTCTCGTCGATACCGTAGTTGCCGATCTGCGGATAGGTCATGGTTACGATTTGGCCGGCATAACTCGGGTCGGTCATGACCTCAAAGTAGCCCTCGAGCGAGGTGTTGAAGCAGACTTCGCCGGTCGCGGTGCCCTCGGCGCCGCATGCACGTCCATAAAAAATGGTCCCATCCTCAAGATACAGGATGCAGGGACCGCAGGTGCCCTTGCTGGTTTTGGCCAGCATGCGCTGGCAAAGCTCGCTGGGCGCGAAGGTGCGGGCGGCAGCGCCCGCGGTATGGTTATTCGCCATAATTCTCCTTCCCGGTCTCACAGGACCGGCTTAAAGGTGTGTAGTTAGGCCTCGCGGTATTGTAACCGCAAGCATGCCTCATGGCGTTAATTTCATCGAAATGTTTACGAAATGATAATTATGACTTTCTATGCATAATGATTTCTCTGGGACGGGGATTAAAAATCATCCCGCGGGGCTTGTGGCTCACGCGGGATGATGGCGTCTTATTTTTTCTTGTCCTGCTCCAGCAGTTCGGACGGTGTGCGATCGGGCTTGCCGCCGCGGAAAATCTCGCGGCCATGCAGACGATGCTCCAGGTCACGCTCGGCCTTTTCCTCGTCAATCTTGGTCTGGCTCACCACCGGGTCCTCAATCAACGACGACACCGAGTTCACCTGTTTCTGAATGCGCTCGGCGATGGTGTCATCCATACTCACGATGCGCATCTTCCAGTCGATACTCGTGGCGTTGGATGAGCTCTTGGTCCACACGAACGTCAAAATGGCGCTCTGGTGGCCCCGCGCGGGGAACATGCCAAAGAAGGAATCGTGCTGAATGTTGCTATCCTCGTCGATATAGGCGTGAACGTTATACACCACGCGGTCGATCTTGTCGTTGAGCAGCGCGTTGGTCGCAAGCGCCGCGGCCTGGATCTGCCCGTTGGACAGCAGCTCGAGCTCGTTGGCAGACGATGTGTCCAACACCGTCACCTCGACCGTGCCCGTACGCTCATCGGCTTCATCGACGGTAAAGTCGAGCGGGAACTGCGTAAAGCCGTTGCCCCACTCGAGTCCACCCTTGAGCGCGGTCGAGACAGTATCTACCGAAACGCTCTCGGAGAGGTTCGCGGTGTTCAGACGACGCATCACGCCGTAGCCAATTTGCATGCCCACGATCAGCACCAAAATGCCGATAACCACGACCATGGCAGTCTTCGTAATGGTATGGCTCACCTGCGAACCCGAAGGGTCGTCCTCGGACAGCGGGTCGATATGTTTTGCCTGGCTCGCGCGGTCCTCGCTGCGCAGCTGCGCTAGCGCCGCTTTGTCACCGCGCTTGGCCGCAGCCTCCTTCTCACGCATGCGCTCGGTGCGCTTTTTGGCGAGCGTGGGATCCAAGACGCCGGATGCATCGATTTCGGAGAATAACTCCGTCACTTCTTCCGGAGTCAAAGGGTTCTTGTCAGCCATAAACTTCCTGTCATATCAATCAGTCGAGCTCGTGCGCACGCGCACCTTCGAACTGCATTCGATAGTAACGGGCATAGGTGCCGCCACGGGCGAGAAGCTGTTCATGCGTGCCACGTTCCACAACGCGACCATGCTCAACGGTCGCAATCTCATCGGCGTGTTTAATGGTCGAGAGACGGTGGGCGATGATGATTGTGGTACGGCCGCGTGCCAGCTCTTCGAGCGACTCCTGCACCGCCTCCTCGCTCTCGTTATCCAAAGCACTCGTCGCCTCGTCCAAGATCAGGATCTTGGGGTTCTTGAGAAACACGCGCGCGATAGCAACGCGCTGCTTCTGTCCGCCCGAAAGACGGCTGCCGCGCTCGCCCACCACGGTGTCGTAGCCCTGTGGAAGCGATTCGATAAAGGTATCGATATTGGCGCGACGGGCGGCGTCGGCGATCTCTTCTGCCGTAGCGCTCGGCTTGCCGTAGGCGATGTTCTCGCCAATCGTACCGTCAAACAGATAGACATCCTGCTGCACCAGGCCGATGGCGCGACGCAGGCTCTGCTGCGTCACATCACGCACGTCCTGGCCGTCGATGCTAATGGATCCGGTAGCCACGTCATAAAAGCGCGGCAGCAGCGAACAGGTCGTGGACTTGCCGCCGCCCGAAGGGCCAACCAAAGCGATGGTCTGCCCGGGCTTGATGGACAGGTCCATATGGTCGATAACGGGACGCTCGTCGGCATCGCCCTCGCCCAGCTCGACATCCTCGTAGTTAAAGCACACGTCGTGATACTCCACGGCGCCGGCAGTCACCTGCAGATCCGTAGCGCCCGGCTTGTCCTGGATATCCGGCGCGGTCGAGAGCACCTCATCCATACGCTTAAAGCCGGCGATAGCCTTCTGATACGTTTCGGCCGAATTAACGAGTGTCTCGAGCGGCGTGCAGAACAGCGAAATATAGAGTGCAAAGGTCGCCATATCGACCGCCTGCAGCTGTCCCTTGGCGACCAGCCAGCCGCCCAGCAGCACCACGATCACATAGAGCACACCCGAGAGCAGGCCATACGTCGCGGTATAGACGCCCATGGCGTGATACATGTTCTCCTTGGACGAAAGATAGCGATTGTTGGAGGCACGGAACTTGGCACGCTCGGTCTCCTCGTTGGCAAAGCTCTTGACCACGCGCATGCCCGCCAGAGAATCCTGCAGCTGTGCATTAATGCCGCTGATTTTTTTGCGGTTGTCGCTAAAGACCTCGCGCATGCGCATGTTCTGCCAAAACATGACGACCGCAAACGCCGCCGTCACCACGGCCATGGCAAGCGCCAGCACCGGAGCGATGGTAAAGAGGATCACAAACGAGCCGATAATCTCGATACCGCAGATGATGATCCACTCGGGTACGTGATGCGCCGCCTCGCAGATATCGAACAGGTCGTTGACCACGCGGCTCATCATGTCGCCCGAGCTGTTGCGGTCGAAGTACGCAAAGCTAAAGCGCTCATACTGGTCGAACAGGTCCTCGCGCATCTTGGACTCCATGCGCGCGCCCATCACGTGACCCCAATAGCTCACAAAATAGCGGCAGGCACAGCGGACGGCATACATCAGCACCAAGCCCACCGCGATCATGCCGAGCGCCTGCATAATGGCAGCCTGA
>UQPP01000004.1 GCA_900543025.1 uncultured Collinsella sp. | reverse complement strand
CCCCTCAGCCCCATCCCCTCCTAAGTTGCGGTGAAATACGGACTGTTTCATGCCTTTAAAGGCCTCGATAGTCCGTATTTCACCGCAACTTATTGAAGGTTGGCTGCGAACGATTTCTCTATCGGGAGTCGGCGTAGGGTTTTGTTGTCGGAATACCGTAACCGCGCATCATGGCACCGAACGATTCTACTTCGTAGGTGTCCGAGAGTTTGAAATGAATGACGTTGTGGCCCATGGCGCGAAGGTTCGCATCGCGCATGAGGGCCGCTCGATAGGTTTTTGCCGCCGCTTGCTCCGGATCATTTTGAGCTTCGTCTTCAAACTTACCCAGCCCATGCAGCTCTGCCAGCGTCCATGAGCCGTCTGGCATCTGCCAGCCATAATCTGCTAGATAATAGCCAGCGTTTCCTGGTCGCGGTATCTCAACTTGAAGCTCAGGCGCGGCAACCCCAGCGAGAATCATCGCTGCTCTCGCCTCGGACTCGCCGCCATTGTCTGACCTGCCATCCATATGCTCAAAAACGTCAAAAGCACGCGCGATGCCATGCAACCCTCGGCAATTTGCCTGCGCATATGCCCGCAGCTCTTCGCGTTCGACATCGTACTCACGGGCCAAGCCATCGACATAGCCCAGCGCATAACGAAAGGCGCTCGTTCGAGCGATATCAACAACCGTTCGATACGGATCCGTCAGCGTAAACAGACCGAGACGCCACACTTCGCCCACCCGCCAGCGCTTGTATTCAACGAACTCATACGTATCACGCCTTGTAGACCGTGGCAGCAGTACTTGCACTTTATCCAGAAGCGTATACGCCGAGCCGATGCCGTAGAGCAGCGCTGCTGTCGATCCGCAAAACACAGCATCCGGTTCAACGACCGCAATAGCGGATGCCAGCTGAAAGATGCGATCTTCAACCCCAAGATTATTCCAATAGACCGGATCCGCATACACGTGGTTGTAAAGACGAAGCATGAGCTCTTCCTGCATAAGCTCACGCGCACGGCGTTCATCCCAAGGATCAATTGTTATAAGCAGCTGTCCATCTTGATGAATTCCAACGGCCGAGAATAGCATTCTTGCATATGACTGCGGAAAATGTTTGCCTTTATCGAGCATGGCCAACCCCATAACCATCACGGCGGAGAGAATACCATTACGCTATCGCATGCTTCCGTCCGCAGGCCTTGCCAAAAGCTGACCAAAAGCTTGACGTCGCAGGTCAGAGCTTCAAAAAATATTTCCACTCTCGGTAGACGGTCGCTACGACCCTCCCAACGGCATCAAAATCCAACCTTACAAATAGTTGCGGTGAAATACGGACTACATGGGCCATAAAAGCCGGAAAACAGTCCGTATTTCACCGCAACTTAGGAGGGGATGTGGGGTCCCCGGCATGTATATGAAAATGGCTCTGGTCCCAAAAGGAACCAGAGCCATTCATCTATCTTATGGAGCGGGCGACGGGAATCGAACCCGCGTCATCAGCTTGGAAGGCTGGGGTTCTACCATTGAACTACGCCCGCAAGATATGGTCGGGACGACAGGATTTGAACCTGCGACATCCTGCTCCCAAAGCAGGCGCGCTACCAAACTGCGCCACGTCCCGAAGGTGTTGAGCAGCTAAGGTCTAAACCTTGCGTGTCCCAAAGCGAAGGAAATTATAGGGGAGACTCCCCGCCTGTGCAAGCATTGATGCCTTAGCTCCTCGAATGTGCAACAAAACGACTATGGAGCAGACCGATCACAAATGCCACCACGGCGACTGGTGCCCACGCGGCACCGATATCTGCCAGCGGCAACGCATCGAACGGCAGCCACGCACCAGTAAAGAACGCGTCGCGGACCGAGGTGATCACGCTCTGCACCGCGACCACGCCGCCGACCCAAACCCACACCTGCGGATGCGCGTCGCAAAAACCGTGCATCAGGCCCATAAGTACCAGCACAATGGCAACGGGATACAGGGCATTGAGCATAGGCACCGAGAACATAAGGATCACGTCGAGACCCACGTTGGAGAGCACGCACGAAAACGCCGCGAACACAAAGGCGAGCATCGCGAAGGGGCGGCGCATGGCCTCCTCGGAAGCCTCCGCTCCCCCTTCGACCACATACGTCTCGCAGAAGTAACGCGAGCAGCAGCTAATAAGACCGATGCACACGTTCATGCAGGCGAGGAAGAAAATCGCAAAGACGACAACCGTGCCAGCAAGACCAAAGTGCATAGAGGCCGAACGCGCAAGGATCGCGGCGCCGTTGGTGGCATCGGGCATAACCGTGGCGAGCTGCATGCCGGCAAGCGCCAGGCCGCAGTAGATGATGGCCATAAGCACGCCGGCGATCACACCCGAACGCGAGATCTCGAAGGCCACGCGCCTATCGTCGGTAACGCCGAGCTCATGGATGGTCTCGGCGATGATGATGCCAAAGGCGAGCGATGCAAGCAGGTCCATGGTCTGGTAGCCGGTCAGAAAGCCCTGGACCGCGGCACCGGCATCATAAGGGGCCTGCGGCGCGGCAGCGGGACCCAACGGCGAGACCACGGCGGCACCCACGACCAGCACGATGAGTGCAATGAGCGCGGGGCCCGTAATGCGGCCGAGCACGCGTGTGATAACACCCGGGCGCAACGTGAGCACAAACGCGACGACGAAGAACCCGATGGCAAACACCAGACGTGCCGTGCCGAGCGAAACACCCTCGGCCAGCAGCGGCACCAGCATTTCGAACGCCGTAGAGCTCGTGCGAGGAATGGCCAGGCACGGGCCGATGGCTAGATAGACCGCCGCGACAAAGAACTCACCAAACTTGGGGTGCACGCGGCCGGCAAGCTCGCGTGCCGTTCCGGCAAGCGCCACGGCGATAAAACCCATGACGGGCAGGCCGATGGCGGCAATCAGAAAGCCGAGCATGGCGACCGGCGTGGCAGAACCTGCCTGCAGCGCCAGCAACGGCGGAATAATGAGGTTGCCGGCGCCAAAGAGCATCGAGAACAGGGCGATGCCAACGGTAACGACATGGTCGGAGCGTAGACCACGCGAGGCGGATGAAGCCATGGGACCACCTTTCGGGTCGAAACAAAAACGGGACGGGCAAAAACACCCGTCCCGCAAGTATAAACGGTCTAGCAGCTTTAGCAGGCTAAATCGCACAAAGCGTCAATCGCGGTGTTGACGTCCTCGTCCGTGTTGAAATACCCAAACGAGAAGCGGACGACACCCTGACGCTCGGTCCCCAGCGCGCGGTGCATGAGCGGGGCGCAATGGGCGCCGGGGCGCGTCGCAATCCCCCACCCTTGCATGAGTGCATCCGAGATCTCGGCAGAGTCGATATCGCCCACGTTGAGCGAGACGATCGCAGAGCGCGTCGGCTGGTCAAAGGCACCGTAGAGCTTAATCCCCGGAATCTCGCGCGCACCGGCAAGGAAACGCTCGGCAAGCGCACGCTCGTGGGCCGCAATCGCCTCGACCCCACCTTGCGCCTCGATAAAGTCGAGACCGGCGGAAAGGCCCGCGATGCCGTGACCGTTGAGCGTGCCCGCCTCAAGGCGCGTGGGCCACTCAAGCGGCTGCAGTGCGTCGAAGCTGTGCACACCCGTGCCACCCATGGCCCACGGAGCCACGTCAATGCCCTCCGCAACGGCAAGGCCGCCGGTGCCTTGCGGACCCATGAGCCCCTTGTGACCGGTAAAGCACACGACGTCGAGCCCCATGGCCTGCATATCGATATGCGCCGCGCCGGCAGACTGCGAGGCATCGACAATCACAAGTGCGCCGGCCGCATGGGCCATGGCGGCCACGCGCGCAATGTCGACCGCGTTGCCGGTCACATTGGAGGCGTGTGTCACCACCACGGCGCGCGTACCGGGCGTGACTAGCCGCTCGAGCTCGTCGTAGTCGAGCACGCCGTTTGCGTCGCAGCCCGCATGCTCAACCGTCACACCCTGCTCCGTCGCCAAGCGATTGAGCGGACGCAGCACCGAGTTGTGCTCGAGCACCGTCGTGACCACGCGGTCACCGGGGCGCACCACGCCATTGATGACGGTGTTGAGCGCCGCGGTGGAGTTGGGCGTAAAACACACATGGTCAGCACGCGGGCAGCCCAGCAAGCGCGCAAGCTTGGCGCGACAGCCGTGGATGGTGCGTGCCGCGTCGAGCGCGCCCGAAGTCGCACCGCGTCCGGCATTGCCGAGCGAGCACATCGCCTGCACCACGGCATCGATGACCGTCTGCGGCTTGTTCATGGTCGTCGCCGCGTTATCCAGGTAGATCATCGCACGACCTCCCACATGTCAATCACCGTAAAGCCCTCGGTGGGAACGCCCGCCGCGGCGAGTTCGCCGCGTAGCAGGTCCTCATCGGCAGGCAACGCCTTCCACGCCAGACCGCAGCCGGCAGCGACCTCCCCGGGCACGGGAATCGTTCGCCCGGGAAGGCCGCGCTCGATGCACAGGGACTCGCAACCCATGGCGGCCGCCGTGGTGGGAAACGTGATGACAAGCGCCGGGCGCTTCTCCCTCATGGCAACTCCAACCAATACGCTACGGGCGCACGACGCGCACGGCCTGCTCCATCTTCTCCACGATCACGTACATGTTGGTGACCTCGCCCACCGCAAGCTGGTCTTTAATGCCGTAGTGGTCCAGGCAGGTACCGCAGGTGAGAATCTCGACACCCTGCTCGGCCAGGCCCTTCAGGTCATCAAGCACCGGCGAGCCCTCGACGGTGAGCTTGGCGCCGCCGTTGTAGAACAGCATGGTCGCGGGCAGCTCCTCCTGCTGCGTCACGGCAAAGATAAACGCCTTCATGAGCTTGTGGCCCAGCTCGTCGTCGCCACGGCCCATGCAGTCGGTGTAGACGGAAATGACGAGCTTGCCCTTGCCGCCGCTGGCATCACAGAAGGCAGCGCCATCCTGCTCGGGATCGGCCACGGCAACGGCGCCAGAGGTCGCCACGGTCACGTGCCACTCGGCGTCAGAAACCTTCTCGACCGAGGCCGTGCAGCCCTTCTCCTGCGCCATCTTGGAGATGTTCTTGACGGCGGTCTCGTTGTCGACCGAGGTCACGACGGCGCCCTCGCCATCGAGCTGCTTCAGGGCTTTGAGCGTCTTGACGACGGGCAACGGGCAGGCATCGCCCATGGCATTGACTTCAATTTTGGTAGACATAGTTTTTCCTTTCGAATAAATCGTTTTAGAACGGTATATAGCTCAATAAACGTGTCGTTAACGTACAACGTGGACGGCAGGACCGCCTGGCACCGGCTCGCACACGCGACCGACGACGGCGGCGATACGTCCTTCGGCATCCAGGCGACGCGCAAGCTCATCCACATCGGCAGCAGGCGCCGCGATGAGCAAACCGCCCGAGGTCTGCGGATCGTACAGCACATCCAACATGCCCGGCTCCAGGTCATCGTCGGCCGCCACGCGCGGGCCAAAGAAGTCCTGGTTGCGGTAGGCGCCGGCAGGGATAATGCCTAGGCGCGCCATGTCAAGCACCTGGTCAAAGAGCGGCACCGCCCCCGACGCAAGCTCAATCTGCACGCCCGAGCCCTCGGCCATCTCGCACGCATGCCCGATCAAGCCAAAGCCCGTGATGTCGGTGCAGCCGTGAAGCTCAAGTCCCTCTGCCAGACGAATCGGCGCCTCGTTGAGGGTGCGCATCGAGTCAAACATGGCTGCGGCCTCGTCCTGCTCGATGAGCTCGCCCTTAATGGCCGTGGTGATGATGCCCGAGCCGATCGCCTTGGTCAGCAGCAACGCATCGCCCACGCGAGCACCGCTGTTGGCGAGCATGCGGTCGAGCGCGACAAACCCGCTCACGGACAGGCCGTACTTGGGCTCGTCGTCGTTGATGGTGTGGCCGCCCGCGATGGAGCAACCCGCCTCGACGCACTTGTCGGCGCCGCCCGCCAGAATCTGACCGGCAACCTCAACGCCCAGACAGCTCGGGATGCACAGCAAGTTCATGGCATGGCTCGGCCGCCCGCCCATGGCGTAGATGTCCGACAGTGAGTTTGCCGCGGCAATCTGGCCGAACAGAAACGGGTCGTCGACCATCGGTGGGAAGAAGTCGATGGACTGCACGAGCCCCAGGTTCTCCCCTACGCGGAAGACGCTCGCATCGTCGGAGGTATCGAACCCCACGAGCAAGTTGTCGTTATGCACATTGGGTAAATCGCCCAGGACCTGGGCGAGGGCTCCAGGAGCCAACTTAGCGGCTCAACCGCTCGCGGCAGTCATAGACGTGAGCTTAATCTGATCGTCAGCCATCGATACCTCCTCTCATCGGTCAATCATTTTCTCCCAGTATACGCATGAATGCGAGCCTGCGGCGGATGCATTAATTGAGCGCCTGTGCGCGAATCGCCGCGCCGATGGCACCGGCAAAGCGAGCCTGGGGCGAGGTGGTCACCGGCGACCCCAGCAGCTCGCCCAACCGCTCCACCACGAAGGCGTTCTCGCACAGGCCACCGGTCAGGTAGTACGGGGCGCCCGCGGCCTGCCCGGCCATGGTCGCCACGCGCGAGACCACGCTGTCGATCACGCCACGCGCAATGTTCTCGCGCGGCTCACCGCGACCGATCAGGCTGATGACCTCGCTTTCGGCAAAGACCGTGCACATACTGCTGATCTTGGTGGGCTCGCCGGAACGCGCCAGGTCGGCCATCTGCTGCTGGGAAATGCCCAGGCGGTCGGCCATGATCTCCAAAAAGCGCCCCGTGCCGGCGGCGCACTTGTCGTTCATGGCAAATTTGGCCACGCGGCCGCCTTTAAGCTGGATGACCTTGGTGTCCTGACCACCCACATCGATCACGGTGCCATGGTCGCCAAACAGACGCACGGCACCGGTACCGTGGCAGGTGATCTCGGTCACGACCTTGTGTGCATAGGGCACGGCAACACGGCCGTAGCCAGTCGCGACCACACGCACGTTGTCGGCAGCCACGTCATAGCCCGCCGCTGCCAGTGCCTCGCGCAGTCGCTCGGAAGCATCGACCGAGGAGAACCCGGTTGGCTGCACGCACGTCCACGCCACCGAACCCTCCCCATCGACCACGGCAGCCTTAGCCGCCGTAGACCCGATATCGATCCCGATCCCTATCATGGCTCTCTCCCAATCTAAACATCAAAGGTAGCGGCACGTTCAGGCGCCTTAGCTCTAGGTTTCTCAGGTGCCGGAGATTGCCCCGAAAGAGAAGCGAAGCGCACTTTGAGTGCGCAAACCGACGGTTTGAGGGGCAAGATCCGGTGCCTGAGGAAGCTAGAGAGTCTCGATAAAGGCGGCGATGCGGGTCTCGATCTGGCCCATGTCGCCATTGCTGTAATCGGTCTCGATCTTCATGTACGGAATGCTCGCACCCTCGACAGCCTCCTGCATGCGGGCACTCTCCACGTTAAAGGTGTGGCACGCCTGGAGCACGCTCTCCACTACGCCATCGACGTGATACTTCTCGCACATGGCCAGTGTATTTTCCATACGACCGTCATTGGGCGTCATGACCGAGCAGTTAATGTCGAGGTAGCGGTCGGCAATGGCGCGCAGGATGTCAGGAGCCTCCGGGTCGATCATCATGGCGGCCGTACGCTCGCCCGAGCAGTCGTCCATGCACACGACCACACCGCCGTTGGACTCGATGGTACGACCGATCTTGTTGATTACGCCGCCCACCGGGCAGCCGGTGATCAGAATGCGCTTGGCATCCGCCGCAACCGGACGCTCGCCCGCGTCGTAGGCCTCGCGCAGCTTGGCAACCTTTTGCTCCAGCTGCTGCGTATAGGCCTCGATATCAAAGCTAAACGTACCGGCAAACATGGTGCTCATCAGGTCGACGCCGCTCATGGCCGCAGGCTGGTTGGCCTGAAGCGCAAACATCTCGAGCTGCGCCGCACGCAGACGGTTGCGACGTCGGACGGCAGCGCGCAGATCATCGTCGGTAATCGTGATGCCGTAGAAGCCCTCGAGCTCCTCCTTGAGCAGGCGGCACTCCTCGTACCAGCCCTCGCGCTCGTAGGCGCGGTCGCGACCCTGCGGAAGATGCAGAATGTGCGTGCGCTTGAGCTCGTTGAGTAGCTCGTACATCTTCTTCTTGCCGTCGCAGGTGGTCTCACCGATGATCATGTCGCTAAAGTACGTAAACGGGCACTTTTGCGAGTAGGCAAAGCCGTACGTCGACTTGATAAGCGGGCAGAGGTTAGCCGGCAGCACCTTCTCGGCCTCGGGAATCACTTCATCGGACGTACCGCACAGAGCGACACTTGCGGCGCCCGCGGCATCGATGATCTCGAGCGGCGTATAGCTGCACAAAAAGCCGACCAGGCGATTACCCGCCTGCTTATAATCCTTGACGCGAATAAACGCCGCCTTGCGTTGCTCGTTGAACTCCTCAAACGTGCGCGGCAACGGCTGCTCCTCGATATCGGCCATAGTAGTTCCCCTCTCTTGCACCGATATACCGACAATTAAACAACAAACCCACGCCATACCCAAAAGGAAGCATCCTCTAGGGAATGGCGTCGATAAGCTCCTGCGTATACGGATCGCTCGGGTGCGCGATCACGTCCTCGGCCGCGCCTTCCTCGACAAGACGACCGTGGTAGAGCACGCCAATCCGGTCGGACATATGCCGAACCACACGCATATCATGCGTGATAAACAGCAGCGCCACGCCCGTCGTGCGCTGCAGGTCGCGAAGCAAGTTGAGCACTTGGGCCTGAACGGACACGTCAAGCGCCGAGACCGGCTCGTCGCATACCACAAGGCGCGGCTCGCAAATAAGCGCCCGTGCCAGATTGAGTCGCTGACGCTGTCCCCCCGAAAGGTCATGCGGATAGCGGTCATAATGATCCGCCAGAAGGCCGACCGAGGCCAGGGCCGAGAGCGCGCGCTCATGGCGCTCATCCGCATCGCGCACGCCGGCGATAATCAGCGGCTCCTCCAAAATGCGGCCGACACGGTTGCGCGGGTCAAAAGCCGTAGAGCTATCCTGGAATACCAGCTGGATCTCGCGGCGAAACGGCTTGCGTTCGCGCTCCGACATCGTGGCGAGGTCGTGCCCGCGATAGACAATCGAGCCGGAATCCGCACGCTCGAGACCACAGATCAGGCGTCCAGTCGTCGACTTGCCCGATCCGGATTCGCCAACCAGGCCATAGACCTCGCCCGGCGCTATCTCAAACGACAGGTCGTCCACGGCGGTAAAGGCCTGACGCTTAAAACCTGAGCCCGGCATGGGATACGTTTTAGTCAGATGTGAGACCCTAAGCAGGGCTTCGCTATCAACAGCCATGGCACTCCCCTTTCTCGACAAGCCAGCATTTGGACCGGTCGCACGCATTCACGGCAACCAGCGGAGGCTCCTGCGCGCGGCAACGCTCGTCCGCCCGGGCACAACGGGGCGCAAAGCGACATCCACAGGGTATTGCCGTAAGCGGCGGCACTGTGCCCGGAATATCCGCCAGCGTGTCAACTCGCTCGCCTTCGAGCGGCGGAATGCTCGCGATGAGCCCCTGGGCATACGGGTGGCTCGGGCGCTCCATAAGGCCGCAGGCATCGATCTCTTCTACGATTTGGCCCAGATACATGACGTGCACGCGCGAGCAGATGCTCGTGACGACACCCAAATCATGGCTGATAAAAAGCACCGCCATGCCCTCAGAACTGTTGAGGTCACGTAGGAGATCCAAAATCTGTTTTTGAGTCGTCGTGTCGAGTGCCGTGGTGGGCTCGTCGGCGATAAGCAGTCGCGGATGACCGGCAAGCGCCATGGCAATCATCACGCGCTGGCGCATACCGCCGCTAAAATCGCCCGGATACATGTCGAAGCGAGCCGCGGCATCTCGAATTCCCACACGCTCCAACAGCGATAGAGCCTCGTTGCGGGCTTCGCGTCGGCTCACCTTACGGTGGGCCCGCACTGCCTCAATAACCTGCGCACCCACCGTCATGACGGGGTTGAGTGAGGACAGCGGGTCCTGGAAAATCATGGCAATGTCGCAGCCGCGCACCTCGCGCATGCGCTTGAGCGGGCGCGCGAGCAGGTCCTCCCCGTCAAAGAGAATCTGACCGGTATAGGCCATCTTCTGTTCATGCTCCAATAGGCGCATGACACTCTGGGCAAACACCGACTTACCGCAGCCGGACTCGCCGACAACACCAACGATCTCGCCGGTATCGATATGTAGGTTGAGTTTGTTGACGGCTTCCAGCGCGTTGCCATCGCGGCCCACAAACGAGATGCACAGGTCGCGCACGTCCAAAAGATGTTCGCTCATGGGCTAGTCCTCCTTGGTCTTGGGGTCGAGGGCGTCGCGCAGGCCGTCGCCGGCAAGGTTCAGCGAAAGCACGCTCGCGATGATGGCGATAGCCGGGAAGAAGATCATCCACCAGGCTTTGCGCATCACGTTCTTGCCTGCCTGCAGGATGTTTCCCCAGCTGGCGTCGGGTGCCTTGATACCCAGGCCCAGAAACGAGAGGGCGGCCTCCGAAAGCACGGCCTCGGCAAAGACAAAGGTCGTCTGCACCAGGAAGGGTGCCATAACGTTGGGCACGATATGCAGCCACACGATGCGCGCGGTCGAGGCGCCCTGCACGCGCAGGGCCTCCACAAAGGGCTCCTCCTTGACCACCATCGCACGCGAGCGCACGATGCGCGCCATGCTGGGCGTATAGACGATGGAGAGCGCAATGATAACGTTCCACACGCTCGCCCCCATCATCGCCATGAGCGCGATGGCCAAAAGCACACCCGGAATGGACATAAGGCCGTCGCAGATGCGCATGAGAATATGGTCGAGCCTCTCGTTGTAGCACGCATAGGCACCGATCACCAGGCCGAGCGCACTCGTCGCGAGCGTGACGGCAATGCCGACGCCAAGCGACACACGCGCGCCCGCGATGACGCGGGCAAGCAGGTCGCGGCCAAAGTCATCGCAGCCAAAGGGATGCGCGGGCGAAGGTGCCGAAAGTCGTAACGTCATCTCCTGCGCATTGGGATCAACCGTCCACACCAGCGGACCGACGAGCGCGATCAGCGCAATCGCCAGGAAAATGCAGCCGCCGACCACAAACCCCTTGTTGGCAAGAGCCTTCTTGAAGTTTGCCATCATGCATCGCCCCATTTGCGAGCGCGCGGGTCAAAAGCGCCGTAGGCAAGGTCGACGGCCAGATTGATCACCGAATTCAACAAGGCGATGACCAGCAGCACGCCCTGAATCACCGGATAGTCGCGACGCTCGATAGAGCTCGTGACCAGCTGGCCCAAACCGGGGATATTAAAAATGGCCTCAGTCACCACGGCGCCCGTAATCAGGGCGCCAAAAGAATAGCCGACCGAGGTGAGAATCGGCAGCGCTGCGTTGCGCAGGGCATGGGCCAGCACCACGCGAACCTCGGAGACGCCCTTGGCACGTGCCGTCTTGACGCAGTCAAGTTGCATGGCCTCGATCACGCTCGAACGGGTCATGCGCATGAGCAGAGCCGCCTGCACGCATCCAAGCGATATGGCCGGCAACGCAAGATAGCGTAAATGGCTGAACCAGCCCTTCGATAGCGGAGCATAGCCGGCCACCGGGAACACACGCAACGTGACGGCAAACAGCCACATAAGCATGAGCGCCATCAAAAAGCCGGGTATCGCCACGCCCAAAAGAGCAACGACACGCAAGACCGCGTCGGTGCGCGACCCATGTTTGAGGGCAGCGACGACGCCGCAGGGCAGTGCAATCAACAGCGCGATGAGCTGTGCCAGAAGCGCGAGCGATAGCGTGGGGCCAAAGTGCTCGGCGATCGCCTGCGTGACGGGCTGGCGCATAAAATACGAATCGCCCAGGTCGCCGGTAAGCACGCCGCCCATCCACTCAACGTAGCGCTGCGGCAGCGGCTCGTTGAGTCCCAGGCTATCGTTGACGCGCTCGATCTGGTCGGCCGAAGCCTCCATGCCGAGCATCGAAGAGGCCGGGTCACCCGGTGTGAGGTAGATAATCAAAAACACGACGACCGAGATGATTAGCATCACCGGAACCATCGCGCCTATACGTTTGAGCGTGTACTTCAACATGCGAGGCGTCTATTTCCCCTCTGAACGTGGACGGGGCGTGGCGGCCACAGGGAACCAGACCCCTCAAACCGTCACGCCATCTATTGCATTACTCCGGGCGCTTGGCATTCCAAACGATGGCACCATCGAGCACTTCGACGTCCTCGACGTCTGCCTGGGTGCCCGTGATGGAAGCGTAGTGGCAAAGCGGCTCGATGACGGCGATCTCATAGAGGCGCTCCTGAGCCTCGGCCCACTTCTTGGCCGCGGCGTCGGTGTCCTTGGCGGTGCGGGTCTCGGCCACGAGCTTGAGCGCCTTCTCGTCGGACAGGCCATAGAAGGCCTTGGAGACCGAGAGGGACTGGGCCGGGATGGGCTTGTAGTTGGTGGAGGCCACAAAGAGGTCCCACTGCTCGGGCTTGCCGGAGCGGATGTCCATGAAGGTCGCGAACTCGTAGCTGTCGACCTCGGCGGTGAAGCCGGCCTTCTCGAGCTGCTCCTGCAGCGCGACGGTGGCGTTGTACATATCCTTGTAGTCGGGGGTGGTCAGCAGCTTAACCGTCTCACCGGCATAGGAGGTCTTGGCCAGGGCCTTCTTGGCGGCCTTGGCGTCGGCCTGGTTGAAGTACTTCTTGCCCGCGTCAGTCGCCCACTGAGCGTTCTCGGGGTTGCCAAGGTTGGGATCGATGTTGAAGAGCTCCTTCTCGCCATAGGCGGCAAGAGCGGCCGCCTCGCAGTCGATAGCCATGAGGGCGCACTTGCGGATCTCCTCGTCGGCGAAGATGCCCTCGTTCATGTTGAGGAAGGCGGTCAGAACGCCGGCGTTATGGGTGTAGAGCTTGACGTCGTCGTTGCCGTCGAAGTCGTGGTAGTTCTCGGTGGGGATCTCGCCAGCGATATCGTACTCGCCGGTCTCAAACCCGCTCACGCGCGTAGAGGCCTCGGTCACGAACTGATAGTAGATGTCCTTGGTGGGCGCGGAGACCTTGCCGGTGTAGCCCGAAGCCTTGCCGTGAGCGGCGACATAGTCTTCGTAGCGGGTGAGATGGACGTACTGGTCCTGCTTCCACTCCACAAACTTGTAGGCACCGGTACCCACGTACTCGGTCACGCCGGTATCGCCCGCGGGCTCGATGACCTCGGAGGGGAAGATACCCGGATACTGGGAGTGGTTGCCCAGGATGATCAGAAAGTCGACGGCGGGCTCGGTCAGCGTGCAGGTGACCTCGTGGTCGCCCGAGGCGGCGAAGGTGGCGCCGGGCAGCAGGCTCGCGGCGCGGTCGTTGACGGTGAGCCAGCGGTTCATCGAGGCCACGACGTCCTCGGAGCCAAACTCCTTGCCGTTGTGGAAGGTGACGCCCTCGCGCAGCTTGATGGTGTAGGTCAGGCCGTCGTCGGAGACCTCATAGCCCTTGGCCAGCACGGGCTGGGGCTCGTAGTCGCTATCGAGGCCAAAGAGCGGCTCGACGACGTTGCAGATGATGTCCATGGTCACAAGCGACGACGTGGTGTGCGGATCGAGACCGTCCGGGCTCGCCGGCAACGCGATCTGCAGCTCGTCGCGATACTCCACATCCTGGCCGGAGGCAGCAGCGCTACCGCTCTCGGCGCCCGAACCGCCGCAGCCATTGAGGCCGAGGCCCGCCAGCACGCCTAGGGCTCCGGCGCCGGTCAGAAAGCTGCGACGGGAAATGCCCGCCTTGAAAAGGTCGTTGTTCATCGAAATCCTCTCTTGTTGAACAAACGTGCAGAAAACTATGCTCAGCCGACAGGCACCCTGCGGCACATCCGGGCACCCGTCGGCTCAGGACAACATAGTTCGAAGTCCTACCACGAAGGTAGGTAGGGCCTAAACCTAAATGGTTTCCAGGAACGCCTCAATACGGGTCTGGAGCTGACCGGCATCCTCGCCGGCGTAGTCGGTCGTGATGTGCATAAACGGGATGCCCGCCTCCTCGGCGGCCTTCTCCACGGCAAACGACTCCATCTCGTAGAGCGTGCAGAACTGCAGAGCCACGTCGACGATGCCGTCGACATGCAGGTCCTTGGCCATCTGGACAATGTCCTTCATACGCTGGTCGTTGGGCGTAAAGACAGCGCAGTTGATCTTAAAGTAGCGCTCGGCGATGGCATCGAGCATCTCGTCGACCGTCTCGCCGGACTCGTCGACCAGGTCCTTGTAGTAGCGCGAGCCCGTGCAGGACTCCTCGCCCACCACGACGCCGCCGGCCTTCTCGATGAGGTTGAACAGCTTCCAGTTGGGCACCGCCATGGGCGTGCCGGTGTACAGGATGCGCTTGGTCCCCTTGGGCGCCACGCCCTCGCCAGCCTCAACGCGCTGCTCGCACTCAGCCGCCATCTCGTTGATGGCTCCGGTCAGACGCGGCGTGTCATCCATAAAGGCGGCCTGCACGGTCAGCAGGCTATCGAGACCGCTGATGGGCGCCGGGTCGGCAGCGCGCGCGGCAGCGAGGCGCTGCAGGGCGCGACGCTTCTCGTTGACGGCGTGGATGGCAGCCTTCAGGCTCTCGGGCGTAATCTTGACGCCGCACTCTTCCTCGATCTTGGCGGCGAGCTTCTTGACCTCGGCCTTCCAGGTCACGAGCGTCGACTCGTCGTGCACGTTGGGAATATCCATGACGTACATGTTCTTTTGCGTGGCAAAGAACTCGTAGGCCTTCTTCTTACCATCGCAGGTGTTCTCGCCCACCACCAGATCACTCGACTCAATGTAGGGGCAAACCTCGCCCAGCTTAAAGCCGGCAAAGCTCTTGATGAGCGGGCAGGTGTTGCGCGGCAGATGCTCCTCGACCTTATCGGTCGCCCAGTCGGCACCCGAGCACAGACCCACGGGGATACCGTCGCAGGCGAGCACAATCTCCTCGGGCACGTAGACGCAGAACGAGCCCACGATCTTGGTGGCCTCGCCGGCCTCCTTCTTGTCGAGCATCTCCTTAATGCGGCCGCTATGGATGTTGGTGGCCACAAAGTCCAGGTAGGACGTGGACTTGGGGCGATTGTTCTGCGTCAGGAACATATCGCCGTACATCTGGCCCACGGCGCCCAGCAGCATGTCGTGGTCGGCAAGATTCATGCCGAGGCTCTCCCACATCGGATGGAAATCGAATTCTTCAGCCATAACGGTTCCCCTCTCGAACCAAAAACGGATAACAACGGTATCGATGCACGACGGACGGCGATTGCCCGGCCGTGCTCAAACCCGGAATTTTAGGGAACCTGCTTTGCGGTCGATTATTTAGCTGTGCGTCGTCTCTCCCGGAGCCGTGAACATACCTGCTCATATGCGGCTCCGAGCCATGTATAGGGCACGCGCGGCAACGCGGCGAATGTATGTCGTCTGCGGCATGTGCGCACCCTCCTTTACAAGTTGAGGTCAACTATATCAACGGTTATCGACCATGCGAACACCGTTGACATTCGTACGACAGAGGCACCCGTTGCCTTTTAATAAATAAGTATCTCGATTGATGGGGGTTTATCATCCCTCATTCGGCGAGCGGCAAGACAAAGCCGCCGAGGCTTATATCCCCGACGGCATTACCCGGCACTATCGACAAACCAAGTGGATTCTACTCGCATCGAAGTGCATGCGCAGCGTCTCGCCTGCTTGCGGCAGCTCGTCGATAGGCACGCCCACCTTGTTGACCTTCCACTGCAGACGCGTGGGCGCATCAGCGCGCGGCACGTCCAGCAGCACCAGCCGCTCAAAGCGCGAATCGCTCACACGGGCCACATGCAAATCGTAGCTGTTACGACCCCGCTCGGCACGGTTGTCAACATGGAAGTAGCTTGCGCGAATGCCCAGGTACGCCACATTATCGGGAACCTCGCGACCCACGTTAAAGGTCATGCCCCAGTCGAGGGCCTCAACTTCTTCGTCGCCGATCTTGCGCGCCCGGCTTGTGTTCTTGCAGCCCGTCAGGCGCAGTGACGCCAGCGTCTGCGGACGGCGGACCACGTCCTCGACGGAGCCGATCTCCTCAACATGCCCGTCGTGCATCACGCAGATACGCTCGCACAGGCGGCACGCTTCGTCGATGTCGTGGCTCACGTAGAGCACGGTGCGGTTGCATACATCGAACAGGTCGAGCATGTTCTGCTCGAGTGCGCTCTTAAGATAGGAATCGAGTGCGCTCATGGGCTCGTCGAACATAAAGACGCCCGGATGCGCCGCCACCATGCGCGCAAGCGCCACACGTTGCTGCTGCCCGCCCGAGAGTCGCGCGGGGTAGCGGTCGGCAAAATCGGCCAGACCGAAAATGCCCAGATAGCACTCGGCGAGCTTTTTGCGCGCGGCAGCGTCGCCCGCGTCCTTTACGCCGGCGCACACGTTATCGGCCACCGTCATGTTGGGAAACAGCTGATAGTTTTGGAACAGCAGGGCGCACTTGCGCTCCTGAGGCGAAAGGTTGATGCCCGCCGCCGAGTCAAAGAAGATCACGCCGTTAACGACGATCTTGCCCTCGTCGGGCGTCTCCACGCCGGCGATGCAGCGCAGCGTACAGCTCTTGCCGCAACCCGAGGCGCCCAGCAGCGCCACGCGCTCCTCGCCGGCCTCAAGCTGCATGTCGAGCACAAATCCGGGATAACGTTTCTTAATATCCAAAACGAGCGACATGACCTATCGACCTCCCTGCGGCGCCGCATCATCGCGCATAAGCTCAGCCAGCGCCTCGCGATCGATACGCAGGGCGTCGCCGCCCACCGGGTCGAGCGAATCGCCCTGTCCGGCGAGCTCTTTGGCCTGCTTGCGCTTCGCACGCGAAAGGCCCCGCTCGCGATACTTTTGCGAATGCGCGGTGTACATGTTGATGAACAGGATGACCAAAAAGCTAAAGACAATCACGGCGACGACCCAAAAGAGGGCCACCGACGTGTTGCCGCCCATCCACTCAAAGTAGATGGCGATGGGAATGGTCTGCGTAATACCGGCGTAGTTGCCCGCAAAGAACAGCGTGCAGCCAAACTCGCCCATCGCGCGGGCAAAGGCGAGCACCGTGCCGGCGGCAATAGAAGGCCAGCCAAGCGGCATCATAAGCTTGGTAAAGATGCGACGCTCGGACCATCCCAGCGTGCGCGCCGCATCGAGCATCTGTGTGTCGAGGCTCTCGAAGGCTCCGAGTGCCGTACGATAGACGAGCGGGAACGACACCACCACGGCAGATATCACCGCCGCGGGCCACGTAAAGACGATTGAGATGCCGTGCGCGATAAGCCACTGGCCGACCCCGGTCGAACGTCCAAACAGCATAAGCAGCAAAAAGCCGCACACCGTGGGCGGCAGCACCATAGGAATCGTAAAGACCGAATCAAGCAAACCCTTCACGCGGCTCGAGGTACCCATGGTCTTCCATGCGGCAAACAGGCCCAGCGCAAAGGAGATCAGCAGGGCGAGGCCGCTCGTTTTGATAGACACCCAAAACGGACGATAGTCGATGTCGCCCAAAAAGGAGGCCAAGGAGGTCAAGGGGCCCTGCTCATCCCGCAACACGACAGACGATGCCTCTACCATTTGAGCGCTATCAAGCCAACGCGCGCCGCCCTTGGCATCACCCGAGGCTGATGCAATCACCACATAGCGGTCCCCATCCGCACCGCGCTCGTCAAAGCTATAGGTATACCCGCCGGCATCAAACGTTGTTTCCGCCGTGACATACCAAGGAAGATCCACGTCCCCCAGCTGCGCACCTCCCATGCAGTTTGCGCTGTCGAGCTCACAGACGAGGGCCTTGAGACCCGATACGCACTCGTTGTCCTGCGGATCCAACCCATACTTCTCGACCGCCTTGGGCGATATCCACACCACAACGCGATCGGCGGCAGGCGCCACTACAAGGTCCACGTCCTCGTCAACGGGAAACCGGTAGCCCTCAGGCTGGCCCTCCATGGCACGAGCGGTCCCCTTGGCCAACCGCTCAAAACCTTCGATCCCATAGGAAAGCCCATGAGCGGTCGCAGCAACCTGGGCCCCGTGCTCAGCGTCCCCGGCAAACGCAAATCCCGGCACCCAGCAAAGCGCGAAGGTCAAAGCACAGGCAACAAGCATGCGGAATCTATTAAGCACGAAAAGCTCCAAGCGAATACAAGGACGAAGTGAAAAACAAAACGATGGAATTATCGCGCCAAGCCGCACTACGCGGAAAGCTCAAAGCCGTACTTGGCCCAAATCTTCTGGGCCTTCTTGTTGGTCAGGCAGAAGTCGATGAACGCCTTGGCCTTGTCGGCGTGCTCGGAGCTCTCGGCAACGGCACCCGGGTACACGATGGGCTTGTGCGAGTCCTCGGGGCACACAAAGGCTTCCTCGATGCCGTCGTAGCGGAAGATGTCGGAGCTGTAGACAAAACCAGCCACGCAGTCGCCCGTAGAGACGTAAGACGCAGCAGTGCCGACCTTGTCGGCCAGGGCCACCTTGTCGGCGATCTCGGGAGCATACTCGCCGTCGTCGCCCTCGGTACCGGTGTAGAGGCCCACGGAGGCCAGGGCCTGGTTGGCGTACTTGCCGGCGGGGACGGTCTTGGCGTCGCCAATGGCAATCTTACCGTCCAGATTCGCGACGTCGGCGATGGCCTCGACCTTAGTATCGGAGCCCTCGGCGCGAATGATCACGAGGTCGTTGACGAACATGTCCTCACGCGTGTCGGCATCGACGAGCTCGGCGGCTTCGGCGTCGTCCATGGTGCCCTTGGAGGCCGTGATGAGCACGTCGACGGCGGCACCGGCGCGCATCTGCTCGACAAGGTCGCCAGACGCCTTAAACTGCGTGTCGGCAAACGTGGTGCCGGTCTGCTCGGTGTAGAGCTCCTGAACCTCGGGCAGAGCTTTCTCGAGCGAGTTAGCGGCAAAGACCTGCAGCTCGACAGCCTTCTTCTTAGAGGAAGACTTGACGGAGCCGGCATCGGAACCAGCGGGCTCGGACGTCTTGTTGCCCGAGCAGCCGGCAAGGCCAAGGCCGGCGGCAGCGGCAGCAGAAAGCGAGACGAATCCGCGGCGAGAAATCATATCGAACATATTCAACCCTTTCGAACGCTATGCCCGGGCACCCCGCCGCAGGCTTTATTCTGTTACTAGATTATACTTCCGCGCGAATAATTATAATGAGAAATTATTCTCGCTAGAGAATATAGTTTCGAGTTGCCGTGCACCTCGGCGTCGCTTCGGCGGAAAACAAAGGCGGAGCAGCCGTTCAGGTCGCCCCGCCGCAGGTAAACCGCTTATTTGGTATGTCCGCCGCCCGCCGTCATTTGGGCCGCATGCTCCAGCTGATCGCTCACGGCCTCCCAGCTTTCGCGGGCCGCTTTCGTGGATCCCGGAAAGTTGATGACAAGCGTATGCCCACGCTGCATGCACACGGCGCGCGAGAGCATAGCGCGGCGCGTCTTGGTCATGGAGTACGCACGGATTGCCTCTGCAATACCCGGCACATCGCGGTCGCAGACGGCACGCGTCGCCTCGGGCGTCACGTCGCGCATCGAAAGTCCCGTGCCGCCACAGGTGAGGACGACGTTGGCGTGGCACTCATCGGCAGCTTCCACAATGGCATCACCGATCTCGCTGGCGTCGTCGCGCACGACCACATGTGAGACGACCGTCCAGCCCTGCGCCTCGATAAGTTCCTCGAGTGCGGCTCCAGCCTCGTCCTGAGCAAGATCGCGCGTATCCGAGCACGTCACGATCGAAATCTTCAACTCCATAGTCTTCCTCCTACAACACCGTGCCCTCGGGCAGGTCGACACGCACGACATCCACGACGTCGCCCGCCTTGAGCTCGCACGGTCCTTCGTCAATACGCAGCAGGCAGTTGGACCGCTGCATCGTGCCGAGCAGCGCCGAATTCTGCGTCTTGGCCTCGGTCACCAACAGCTCACTGGTCTCGGGGTCGCGCAAAACCGTGGCGCGATCGAAGAAGCGTCGGTCCTGGCGCTTTTTCACGCCGTGCGTGAGCGTCGCCTGCTGCACGGGACGCACGCCCTCGGCAAAGCCGCGCATCTTGCGAATCGCCGGACGGGCGAGCATCTCAAAGCCCACATACGCCGCGGCCGGATTGCCTGAAAGCCCTAGGTAGGGCTTGCCCCCGAGCAAGCCAAACGTGATGGCCTTGCCCGGACGCATCGAGATGCGATCGAACAGCACCACGCCCTCGCGCCGGACGAGCGCCGTCACGTAGTCGTAATCGCCCGCCGAGGCGCCGCCGCTCGTAATGACAAAATCACACTCTCGCGTGGCGCGATGCACCAGCTCGCCAATCGCCTGCTCATCGTCGGGCGCAATACCGTAGAACACGGGCTCGGCGCCGGCATCGAGCGCCTCGGCCATCAGCGCCGAGGAGTTGGAGTCGCGAATCTGCCCGCGCGCCGGCAGCTCACCCGGCGCGACCAGCTCCGTGCCCAGCGAGATAATGCCCACGCGCGGAGCGGCATGGACCTTCACGCTCGCGTAACCGGCGCTTGCCAGCAGGCCGGCGCCGGCCGGAGCCACGACCTCGCCGGCATGCATCACAACATCGCCGGCATGGGCCTCCTCGGCGGCAGAGCGAACGTTCTCCCCTACCTTGGCAGGCGCCGAGAAGCGAACGTGCGAGCCCTCGTTGCCGTCGCCATCGAGTACGTCGACGATCTCGTACTTCACCACGGCATCGGCACCTTCGGGCACCGGCGCGCCCGTCATGATGCGGACGGTCTCGCCCGCGCCGATTGTACCCTCAAAGACATGGCCCGCGGCCTCGTGTCCTACGACGGAGAGCGTCACCGGAGTGTCACCGGCGGCCGCAGCAAGATCGGCTGCGCGCACGGCATATCCGTCCATAGCGCTGTTGGCAAACGGCGAGATATCGATATCGGCCACCGCGTCCTCGGCCAAGGGAAAACCAGCCGCCTGCCACACGGGAATCTCGATGAGATCCGTCGGAGCAACGTGCGACAGGACAATCGACTGTGCGTCATCCAGCGGAATGAGTTTCTCTGCCATATGTACCTCTTAATGCCACGGCGCACAACAGGAGCGCCAATTCTTTATGCTTGTCTCAGTATAATCCCCCGACGCACGACCGCGACTCGGCCTGTACCCGCAAATACACCTGTCGGTTGCAGGCTGCGAAACAGAATGGAAACCAACCCACCGGCTCGTCGCGTTTGCCGCGTTTTATAATGCTTGCGTTGCAACCTAAAAGAGGAACGTATGGCTCATAACGACAAACCCGAAAGCGCAAACGAGGCGCAGGATCATTCCCAGCCGCTCGACGACGGCGGCTTTTTCTCCCTGAACGACATCATCACGGCAGGCAGGCATCAGATCACCCGCTCCGAGCAGCTCTTGGCTGCCGACACGCGCCGCAACGCCCGCAACCTACTCGCGAGCGCTAAGTTACTCGTACTCGTCGTCATCGTCTCGCTCGCCATGGGCGTTGCCGCTTGGGCGTTTTTGGCCTCGTTGAATATCGCGACCGACTATCGCGAGCACCATTCGTGGGTGTACGCCCTGCTCCCCATCGTGGGTATGGCCACCGCGTGGGTCTACAAGAACCACGGTCTCGCCGCCAAGCGTGGCAACAACCTGGTCATTGACTCCGCCCTGGGCACACGCCTCATCCATATGCGCATGGCCGTCCTCACCTTCGTCTGCTCCACGCTCACGCACCTAACGGGTGGATCGGCCGGTCGCGAGGGAGCCGCGGTTCAGATTGGCGGCACCATCGCCAGCAACATCTCGAGCCTCGCCCACCTTAAAAAGCATGACCACCACGACCTCATGCTCGCCGGCATCTCGTCGGCCTTTGGCGCCGTATTCGGTTCGCCCCTTGCCGGAGCTTTCTTTGGCATGGAGATGTGCTTTATCGGCAAGATCGACTACACCGCGGGCATCTACTGCCTGGTCGCCTCGTTTACCGGCTACTTTACATCACTCGCCCTGGGTACCGAGTACGAGGCGAATGTTATCGCCAGCGTTCCCAACATGACACCACGGACGGTTGTCATCGTTGTTATCAGCGCCATTATCTTCGGTCTGACGGCACGCCTCTTTGCCTGGTCAGTTCGAACCGTCAAGAGCCTGTACGGTCGCTTTATCACCAATTACCTTGTTCGCGCACTTATAGGCGCACTCGTGGTTTTGGCCGCCTATGCCCTCCTCGATGCCTGGGACTACGCCGGCCTTTCCACGTGGCTTTCCGGCGCCGGATTTGCAGGCAACACCACCCTGGCGGACGCAGCCATCAAGTTGGTCGTCACAGCGCTCACCCTGGGCGCCGGCTTCCAAGGCGGCGAGGTCACGCCTCTGTTTGGCATCGGTGCGGCGCTCGGCGGCTGGATCGGCTGCCTCGTCGGAATCGACCCCAGCTTTCTGGCGGCTCTCGGCATGCTCGGCGTGTTCTGTGCCGGCCTCAACGTGCCCATCACCACCTGCATGATGGCCATCGACCTATTCCACGGCACGGCAGCCGGGTTCTTTGTCATCGTAGCCTTTATCAGCTACCTAACCGGCGGACACCGCGGCGTGTACCCCGCCCAGCGCATCATCTCGCCCAAGCGCCGTTCGCTTATTGTGGATGAGGGCGGTACGGTAGCGGATGCTATCGAGCGCCACAACGACCTGATAGAGTAGACGTAAGTATTCGACGTGCAGCCACAATCGGGGGCAATTCGACCTGAGCGCGACCGCACCGTCACGTCATACGCCGGGAGTCGCCCCATGCACGCAACTGATTTTGGCCGCACGCTCATCATCGCCAACCCAGCCGCCCAGTCGGGTGCGGCGCACGAAGTTGCCGAGCGCCTGCAACGCTTTTTGGACATGACTGCACGCGCATCCCAGTTTGACTTGGTGCTAACCGAGCGCATGGGACACGCCAAGGAGCTGGCCGCACAGGCCCAGGGCTATCGCACCGTTATCGCCCTTGGCGGCGACGGCGTGATTCACGAGGTCGTCAACGGGCTTATGACGCAAGAGGAGGACACCCGCCCCGCTCTTGCCATCCTACCCGTGGGCTCTGGCAACGATTTTGCCCAAACGCTCGGCATCGACGATTTCTCCGGTAAGGATTTTGGCGCGCTGCTCACCTGTGAGCTGCAGCGTCAGGACATCGGGCGCATTCGCTCGTGGAGCCCTGCGAGCGGCAGCGGCGAGGCTACCGTTGAGTACTACGACCAGACGCTCTCGGTCGGCATCGATGCCGCCATCGGCCTGGGCACCACCGAGCTGCGCAAAAAGACGGGCCTCGCCGGCGCTCCGCTCTACACCCTATCGGGACTTGAGCAGTTTGGCCTGCGCTATCGCAACTACCCCATGACGGTCAGCTTTGACGGGGCACCCGCCGAGCGCTTGCGGGCGATCATCATGGCAATTCAGCTGGGTCCTACCTATGGCTCGGGCTATCGCATCTGCCCCGATGCCGACCCCTGCGACGGCGTACTCGACGTCTGCTACGCCTGCGGCCCCGTTCCGCGTGCGGTTGCCCTGCCTATGTTTCTTTCGGCCAAGGACGGCCACCATACCAAGTTGCCGCCGGTTCGCATGCGCCGCTGCCGCCATGTCGAGCTCACCTTTGAGGAGCCCGACTACCCCATCCAGGCCGACGGCGAGCCCGTTGTCGCCTCGCGCATCGAGGTCGACATCCTTGCCGGCGTCCTCCACGTCTGGCATCCCACCCGCTAACCCCACCTAAGTTGCGGTGAAATAGGGACTGTTTATGCATCTAAAGCCGCAAAACAGTCCCTATTTCACCGCAACTTATTGATAAGATCATTCCTCCCCGCCCAGCTTGCGACGGTTGGCCTTTTTAATCGCATTGAAGTGTTTGTCGTTGAGCCTGCGCTGGCGCGATCGCTGTGGCACTTTGGTCTTGACGCGGCGGCGCGGCGGACGCCCGCGACGCTCAAGCTCAGCGCGCAGCTTACGTAGGCAGCTGCTACGGTTTTGGAACTGACTGCGGCTCTCGCGCGCCATCACGACAATCCCCGAAGGGATATGTTTCATGCGTACCGCCGAGTCCGTCGTGTTCACGCCCTGCCCACCCGGACCCGTCGCGCGAAACACCTGCACCTCGCAATCGCGCGCCAACTCCTCGGCCGACATCTCGGCATAGCGCGCATACTCGAGCCATCCCATCTTATTCTCATCCATATCAACACCTCCCCTCATACAAAAAATGTGACAAAGGGACAGTCCCTTTGTCACATCGCATACCAATCGCTTGTGTTGCGCGCTTAGGCGAAGGTGATCTCGCCGGTCTCGCAGTCCATATCGGCGATACGGGCCAGGCTCTCAACGCGGAAGCCGCGCTCGCGGAGCTTATCGCCACCGCCCTGGAAACCCTTCTCCACCGCAATGCCAATGCCGGCAACCTCGGCGCCCGCAGCCTCGCAGATCTTAATAAGGCCCTCAAGCGCGCAGCCGTTGGCCAGGAAGTCGTCGATAATCAGGACCTTATCGCCCTCGGACAGAAAGCGCTTGCCGACGATGACCGGGTACTCCTTCTGCTTGGTAAAGGAATAGATGGTCGTGGCATACTGCTCGCCATCGAGGTTGATGGACTGGGCCTTCTTGGCAAAGACCACCGGCACGCCGCCAAAATGCTGAGCTGCGATGCAGGCCATACCAATACCCGAAGCCTCGATCGTCAGGATCTTGTTGATCTCGACACCCTCGAACAGACGGGCCCACTCGGCGCCCATGTGGTCGAACAGCTCAACGTCGCATTGGTGGTTGAGGAAGGCATCAACCTTAAGGACGTTACCGGCCTTTACGATGCCGTCATGGCGAATACGATCCTCAAGCTCCTGCATGGCGCAACCCCTTCTCGCGGCAACGATACCGCGCGATTAATAAACGTTGTTCGATAGTCTACCACGGACCGACCCCCGCCCGTCCCACAAGCCGCATCGCACCACAAACCAGTCTTTTTGGGATGGCGCGAATCGTGGCAGACAGCCTCCCAACACGCTAATGGCGGGCGCGCATCTTCACCAAACGCACCATGGCAAGCGCAAAGCCCACAGCGGCCACAGCCATCAACACATAGAACACCGAACGGAAACCAAACAGGAACACATCCGGACGTCCTGCAACAAAACTGGTCACGGCCTCGCCCATCGCCACGCTCATCTGTCCATACAGGATATTCGACGCCACCGTAATGCCGAGTGCCATACCCGCATAACGCGCCAGGCTACCCAGACTACCCGCAAAGCCGAGTGCTTCGCGCGGAGCCGAGCCCATGTACAACGAGTTGTTGGGGCTCTGGAAAATCGACGTACCGCACGACATAAACGCGACGCAGCACACGATCACGGGGATGGAAGAGTGCTCGTCGAGCGTGCTTACCGCAAAAAGACCGCACACGTACACGCCCAGGCCGACCGCCGTGGGGCTCTCGCAGCCAACACGGTCCGAAACCGTACCCGATAGCGGACCGATAAAGGCATTCACCATCGGCAGCGCCAAAAAGAGCAATCCGGAAATGTCGGAACCAAACCCATGCGCGTCCTGAAAATAGAACGGCAGGATAAACTCGGATGCACCAATACCAACGAACACGATGAGCATGCAGGCAAGGTTGATAGTGAAGGCCAAATTTGCAAAGCAGCGACGAGCGGCCTCGATCAGGGACATGGGGCGCTCGCCGGCCTCCGGCTTAGCATGCGGCAGCGTGTAGAGCCCCACGATAAACGAGATTACGCCAATAGGCAGGTTGATGAGGAAGATACTCTCCCAGGGAAAGCTTGCCACCAGCATGCCGCCGAGCACGGGGCCACACATCATGCCGAGGGCCACAAAGGTCGCGAGAATACCCATGGCACGGCCTCGTTCGCGCGCCGGAAACGACTCGGTGATGATACCCATGTTGTTAGCCATGGCCGCCGCGCAACCGACGCCCTGCACAATGCGTGCCAGGATAAGAACCTCGAGCGAGGCCGAAAGGCCGCACAGCAGCGAACCGACCGAAAAGACGATGACGCCCAGCTGGAACACATTCACCTTGCCGCGCACGTCGCCCAGACGGCCAAACGGCAACATAGCCACGCATGTCGCAAGCAGGTACACCGAGCTCACCAGTTGAATGCGATCGAGGCCCACGCCCAGCTCCTTTTGCATCACGGGCAGCGCCACGGTCACGACGGTCGAATCCAGACACACCATAAACGTCATGATGAGCACGGTAAACAGAATCGCCCATTTATTCTTGCCATGGGTGTCGCCCTCTAGAGCAATGTGCTCGCGGCGCAGCTGCTCTGCAGTTTTCTCCATATCCATCCTTTCGAGTGGCGCAACGCAAAAACGGGGCCCCGATCGCCTGCAAACAGCCGCGATTGGGGTCCCGCCTACGGAATCGGAACGAAAGGTCGCCGAAGCTTTCTGCCAGCATCGGCGCCTTATGCGAACGCTAGCCTAGCACTGCTCAAGCGCCTGCTCAAGGTCGGCAATCAGATCAGCCGTGTCCTCGAGGCCGCACGACAGGCGCACCATGTCGGCGGAGATGCCACAGGCGATGAGCTCCTCATCGTTCATCTGGCGGTGCGTGGCGTTAGCGGGATGCAGGCAGCAAGTGCGGGCGTCGGCCACATGCGTGGCGATCTGGGCGAGCTTAAGGCTCTTCATAAAGGTCTCGGCAGCCGCGCGACCACCGTTAAAGCCAAAGCTCACGACGCCGCAGGTACCGTTGGGCATGTACTTCTGAGCCAGGTCATAGCACTTGTCGCCCTCCAGGCCCGGATAGCTCACGAAGCGCACCTTGGGATGGCTCTGCAGGAACTTGGCAACGGCCAGGCCGTTCTCGCAATGACGCGGCATGCGCACATGCAGGCTCTCGAGCGAGCTGTTCAGGAAGAATGCCGCCTGCGGGTTCTGCATGGGGCCAAGATCGCGCATAAGCTGCGCAGTGGCCTTGGTAATAAAGGCGCCCTCGCGACCGAACTTCTCGGCATAGGTCACGCCGTGGTAGCTCTCGTCAGGCGTGGTGAGACCCGGGAACTTGTCCGCATGGGCCATCCAGTCAAACTGGCCGTGATCGACGATCACGCCGCCCAGGTAGGCCGCATGGCCATCCATGTACTTAGTGGTGGAGTGCGTGACGATGTCGGCGCCCCACTCAAAGGGACGGCACATCACGGGCGTCGGGAAGGTGTTGTCGACCATCAGCGGCACGCCGTGGTCATGCGCGGCCTTGGCAAAGCGCTCAATATCGAGCACGGCGAGGGCGGGATTGGCGATGGTCTCGCCAAAGACGAGCTTGGTGTTGGGCTGGAAGGCTGCCTCGAGCTCCTCATCGGTGCAGTCGGGGGCAACGAAGGTGCAGGTCAAGCCCATACGACCCATGGTATGGGCAAGCAGGTTGTAGGTACCGCCGTAGATGGCAGAGCTCGCGACCACGTGATCGCCGGCGCCGGCAACGTTAAAGATCGCGAGGAAGTTCGCGGCCATGCCCGAGCTCGTGAGCATCGCTGCGGTGCCGCCCTCCATCTCGCAGATCTTGGCGGCAACCAAATCGCACGTGGGGTTCTGCAGACGGCTGTAGAAATAGCCCGACTCCTCCAGGTCAAACAGCTTGCCCATATGCTCGGACGTGTCGTACTTCCACGTGGTTGACTGGTAGATAGGCACCTGGCGCGGCTCTGCATCACCCGGGCGATAACCGCCCTGAACACACGTCGTACCGATGGTCTGCTCGCTCATATCCAACTCCCTTACTTGGGTTTTGTTTTTATTCGGTTCACGATACCGCTACCCTGCACCCCTCTCAACCCATCCCCAAGGTAGGTTATGGGACAAATTGATCAGGGGTATTTATCTCAAGCCTTGGGCATTTGCTCGATAGATAAAAATGAGGCATCCATGAAGCTCTCGATGATTACACGCCCCGTCACGGGTACCATAGGCGGGTACACCGTGACCAAGGAGACAACGATGAAGCAGATCGATACCACCCAGCTCGACACCGCCGCCTGCCAGGCTCAGGCTGCCGAATACCACGCCCGCGGCTTTAACTGCGCACAGGCCGTTGCCTGCACGCTCGCACCTGCCGTCGGGCTCGACCCCCAGACCGCCTTTACCCTCACCGAGGGCTTTGGCGCCGGCATGGGTGGCATGACCGAGACCTGCGGCGCCATCTCGGGCGCTGTTGCCATCATGGGCTTTGTAATGAGCGACGGCATGGAGAACCCCAAGACCAAAGGCCAGACCTACAAGCTGTCGCGCGAGATTGCCAAGCGATTTGGCGAGAAGAACACGACGACCGTCTGCGGCACGCTCAAGGGCATCGGATTGGATAAAGGTCCGCTCCGCAGCTGCCCCGGCTGCATCGACGATGCCGTCGAGATCGCCTGCGATGTGCTAAAGCAGCTCGCCGAGTAAACGGCAGCAACAGAAAAACGACGGCCGGCGCGCTTGGGATCCATCCAAAAGCACGCCGGCCGTCGCCGTTAGAACTCGGCAAATTCGGGAGTGCTGACCTCGATCTCCTCGCGCCCCGCCATAAGCTCGCGCATCTTGGCGCAAAATTGCTCCTGCTCCCCCGCTTTGAATACCAGGTGAAGTGTCACGGCATCCGCGTAATCGGTATCCGAAACCTTGGCACCCGAATCCTGCGCCAAACGAAGCACCTGCTCATACTGCGGATAGGCCACATGCACGTCAACAGGCACGACACTCGTCATCTCGACAATCTGCCCGGCCTCCTGAGCCGCGGCCACCGCCGCCTGCGTCGCCGCGGTATAGGCGCGTACCAAGCCACCAGGCCCCAACAGCGTGCCACCAAAATAGCGCGTCACTACGCAGCAAACATTTTTGAGCCCCGCACCGCGCAACACCTCGAGCGTCGGCATACCGCTCGTGCGGCTCGGCTCACCATCATCGCTCTGGCGCTCGCGTCCATCGACTAAAATCCACGCGGGAACATTGTGCCGAGCGTCGTAATGACGCTTGCGAACCATCTCGATAAAGGCATTCGCCTCGTCCTCGGACTCAATATGGACCAGCTGGGCAATAAACCGGCTCTTGCGGTCCACAAACTCGCCCGAAGCCTCAATATTCGATTGCAGAGTAAAATAGCTGTCCAACAAAGCCCCTCAACAGAATAAAGTGCAGCAACAAACAGCCTCAATAATACGGCAAAGACAGCACTGTTGCCCTCGCCAACAAGAGCGGAAACGCCAATGATGCCGTCACCAACAGCGAGACCCGTCAGCGCGAGCAAGGTGCCTTGAAAGACGAGGGCATTGACCTTATGGTCATGCCCGAAGGCTTGAAAGGCAGATTGCCGCGCTGACGGGTTCGCAGCGTCAACATAGTTGCCAAGTGGGCCTATAAGCCGGGTTCTGTCGTGAACGGTCATTTATCTTGTCTGCACGTTACCGTGCAGCTCCACGCACGCTACCCGAACGCGGACCGGGCCGGCCCATAGCGTTCCTATTCGCGCTTGCTCCGGATGGGGCTTGCCAAGCCGCCGTGTTGCCACGACGCTGGTGGTCTCTTACACCACCGTTTCAGCTTTTCCCTTTACGCCTTGCGGCGCAGGTGGGAGTCTTCTTTTCTGCGGCGCTTTCCGTCGGATCACTCCGCCCGGCCGTTAGCCGGCATCCCGCCCTCTGGAGCCCGGACTTTCCTCACGCGTGCTGCAAGCAGCACATCGCGCGACCGTCTAGCCCACTCAGCAGTGCAAGAGTGTAGCACACCGCCAGCACACGTAATGGCACAACGCAAGCGCTCGCACGATAAACCAAGAACCACCCATGCGCTACAATAGTTCAGTCGATGGGCAACGTCGTCAGTCGAGACGCGACCGCGCTCCGCACCCCTCCGTCTACTCGGTGCGTTCCCGCCTCCTCCCCGAGGCGGGATGTCGGCATTTTTCACGCACCGACAACCCAATAGCCTGTGGATGGCATGAGCAGCATCGTGCATCTCGGCGCCAAATGCAAAAAGGGACCCGTCCATTACGGACGGGTCCCTTAAAACAAGTGATCGTCAAACCGATTTACTCGGCGTCGGTCTCCTCGTCCTTCTTCTCGGAAGGAAGCGGGGTAACCTCGATCTCGACGCCCAGAGTCTCAGCAGCGGACTTCATGGACAGAGAGATACGACGACGGTCGAGGTCGATCTCCATGACCTTGACCTGAACCTTGTCGCCCACGTGGGTGACCTGAGAAGGCTGGTCGACGTGCTTGTTGGCCATCTCGGAGATGTGCACCAGGCCCTCGATGCCCTCGCCCAGGTCGACGAAAGCGCCGAACGGGACAAGCTTGGTCACAGTGCCCTCGACGATAGCGCCGACGGGGTACTTCTTGACCAGTGCGCGCCACGGATCCTCGGTGGTCTGCTTGAGACCCAGGGAGATGCGCTCGCGGTTGAGATCGACGTCGAGAACCTCGACCTCGACCTCCTGGCCGACCTTGACAACCTCGGAAGGATGGTTGACGTGGTTCCAGGAGAGCTCGGAGATGTGGATGAGGCCGTCGATACCGCCGAGGTCGACGAAGGCGCCGAAGTCGACGATGGAGGAAACGGTGCCCTGGAGACGCATGCCAGACTTGAGCTTGGACAGAATCTCGGAGCGCTCGGCCTTACGGGACTCCTCGAGCACGACGCGACGGGAGAGGACAACGTTGTTGCGGTTGCGGTCCATCTCGATGACACGAGCCTCGATGCGGGTGCCCATGTAGGAGGTGAGGTCCTTGACACGACGGAGGTCGACGAGGGAAGCGGGCAGGAAGCCACGCAGGCCGATGTCGAGGATCAGGCCGCCCTTGACAACCTCGATAACCTCGCCCTCGACGTTCTCGCCGGAGTTGAACTTCTCCTCGATGCGGTTCCAAGCACGCTCGTACTCGGCACGCTTCTTGGACAGGACCAGACGACCGTCCTTGTCCTCCTTCTGGAGAACCAGAGCCTCGATGGGATCACCGAGTGCAACGATGTCTGCAGGGTTAGCGTCCTTGCGGATGGACAGCTCGCGGACCGGGATAACGCCCTCGGACTTGAATCCGATGTCAACGAGCACCTCGTCATGCTCGATCTTAACGACAGTGCCGTTAACGAGATCGCCCTCATCAAAGTCGGTAATCGTACCGTCGATGAGGTTGTTCATCTCCTCCTCATTGACATCGTCAAGAGAGAAAATGGACGAGTTCTGAATCTCACTCAAAGGTGGACCCCTTTCGAACTACGGGGCCCCGATTGCTAGGACCTACAGAAGGGTGCGACAAGCACACAACGTTTAGGAACACTCGGGAGCCGACAGATACTAATGTGACGCTTATGCAATCACGTTCGTATAGGTTACGGGGAAATGAGTTCGATTTCAAGCGTGAACTGCGATTTTTTATTCGTGTGGAGACTTTTTCGTAATCTTATGAACACACGTCTCCACAACTTGACGATAACCAGCCAGGCATTTGGCTTTGGGGTAAAGTATCCGGAGCCAACGACTCTAGATCAAATTTACGAGAAAGGTGCCCGCGTGCTCAAAGCAGTCGTTTTCGATATGGACGAGACGCTTCTTAGCATCAACCTCAACGCGTTCATCCTTCGCTATTTTAAGGATGTCTCATCGATGCTCGCGGATATCGGGCGCCGCAGCCGCGGTGGCACGATGGCACGCCTCGGCACCATCCTGGTCGACCTCAACGCCAATCGCCGCAGCGGCACGGACAATCGCACCAATCTTGAGTTTTACCAAGAAGAGGTCGAGCGCCGATGCGGGATCCGCCTCTCCGATCCCCTCATCTACGAGGCGTTTACCTACTATGACCGCGAAGTTCTTCCGTACAAGAACGACGATGTCATTAACGCCCACGCCATGCCGGGCGCACACGCCGCGCTCCAGGCCGTACAGGACGCAGGGCTGCGTTGTGCGCTCTTTACCAACCCCAGCTTTCCCCAGGGGGCCATCGAGTGCCGCATGGGTTGGGGCGACCTGGCCGACGCTCCCTTTGAGCTCGTCACGCACATGGGAAACACCACCCGCTGCAAGCCCGATGCCACCTACTATCTAGAGCAGCTTCAGGTGATGGGGCTCGAGCCGCACGAGGTCCTTATGGTGGGCAACGATCCCAAGCGCGACTTCCCGTCCCCCGATTGCGGCATCCAAACCGCCTTTGTGGGCCAAGGCAAGCCCAGCCGAGCCACCTGGCGCGGAACCATGGAAGACTTCGCCCGCGACTTCAACGACGTAATCGAAGCCTTCTACGAGCACCAAATAGCCGACGAACTGTCCTAACAGACCTGGGTTTTGCCGATCATGATGTTGAGGATCTCGATGTCGGTGTCCTTCATGCCCACGCGGCCTACGTAGCCCATACTGGCGATTGTTTGCTCAACGGTATCTTGGATCAGGCCCTCGCCGGCGCGGAAGCCGCGACCCTGCATGGCCATATCATGGCCCAGAATCGCCGCATCGACGGCAGCCGAGATCTTGGCGGCACAGCTCGCCTTGGCGCCGTCGCACACGATGCCGCCCACGTTACCGAGCGTATTCGAGACCGTCGCGCCAATCTGCTCGCGCGTGCCACCGCACAGCCAGGTAATCGCAGCGCCGGCGCCGCACGCGGCGCAAATAGCACCGCAAAACGCCGAGAGCGCACCAATATAGCTCTTGATATGCACGGCGATAAGATCGGACAGCATCACGGCGCGCACCAGGCGTTCGTGGTCGCAACGCAGGTACTCGGCATACTCCATGACGGGCAATGCGCAGGTAATGCCCTGATTACCCGAGCCGCACACAATGGCGACCGGCAATGCGCAGCCGTTCATGCGGGCGTCGGACCCGGCGGCTGCACGGGCACGGGCACGGCAGGCGACGTCATCGGCACGAGCACCCAGCAGCGTGCGGCCCACCTCGGCGCCCCAAGCGTGCGCAAGGCCCTCGGCACTGATCGCGCCATTCAGCTCAATCTGACGCTCAACGGCAGCGCGGGCGTCCTCAATGTCGCCGTCCTCAATAAAGTCGATGATGGACTCAATCGACATGGGCGTGTCGGCCTTATCCGCCGCCCGCTCGGCCACCACACGCTCGGCGCAGGCGGCACACTCCCCCGCCGACTTGCCGCATACCGGAATACCGTCGAGCGTATGGCACGTGACATTGGTGTGATGATCGGTAATCTCGACGACCGCGGTATGGCCCCCGGCCGTGGCAGTCACCTTGATGTAGAGGTTGGGCACACCTTCGACAAGCGACACATCGCAGTAGCCGGCGTCGGCGAGGAGCTCGGCCACGCGTGCACGGTCTTCATCGTTAACGCTCTCGAGCACCTCGAGAGCGCTCTTAGCGTCGCCACCCACGGCACCCAGCACGGCTGCCGCCTCAATACCGTGCATACCACCCGAGTTGGGCACGGTCACGCTCTTAACGTTCTTGATGATGTTGCCCGAGCAGGCAACGTCCATATGATCGGGCTCGCAACCGAGCGTCTGGCTCGCCAGTGCCGCTGCATAGGCAACGGCAATGGGCTCGGTGCAGCCGAGCGCACAGACAAGCTCGCGGTTCAAAACATCGCAAAACGCGGCATCACGAAGGGAATCGGTAGGCATAGGTATCTCCTACTTGTATAACGGACTGGGCTCTCGAAAATAATTAGTTCTTTTATTTGATAACAATGCATCAAAAACCGCAACCATGGTTCCGGCAGACGGCGCTCAAGCGCAAACTGACGACATTCATTCACGAGAAGCCGGTCTTGTTGCATGCTAAAGCGTTTGACCAAAAAACGCCCGAGCGTTTACGCAAAAGTCGCGCTATCATGCAGTCGAACGCGGTAAACACCTTTAGCATTTGCGCCGCACAGACCAGAGAGGAACCATCCATGAAGATCGGTATCGGTAACGACCACGCCGCCGTCGAGCTCAAGAACATCATTTCCGAGCACCTGAAGGAGCGCGGCTGCGAGGTCGTGAACTTTGGCACCGACACCTCCGAGAGCTTTGACTACCCCATCGCCGGCTACAAGGTGGGTAAGGCCGTTGCCAACGGCGACGTCGACCTGGGCATCCTCATCTGTGGCACCGGTGTCGGGATTAGCCTGGCTGCCAACAAGGTCGAGGGCGTACGCGCCGTTGTGTGCTCCGAGCCCTTCAGCGCCAAGCTCTCTCGCATGCACAACAATACCAACGTGCTCGCCTTTGGCGCCCGCGTCGTGGGCTCCGAGCTCGCCAAGATGATCGTCGACGAGTGGCTCGACGCCGAGTTTGAGGGTGGTCGTCACGAGCGTCGCGTTAACCTCCTCAACGAGATCGATCACACGCGCGGCCTTAAGATCGTCGACGAAGCCTAAACTATTCAGTGCCACAAGCTAACAGCAGGGGCCCGCTCGGAACACATATCCGAGCGGGCCCCTGCATAGATCTTGGAATAAAAGGGCGCCGCGGATGGAGTTCCGCGGCGCCCAAGCCACACGCTAACAGCTTTAAGGAGTCAAAGCTGGTTTAGCCAAAGAAGCGCTTGATCTCAATCTCGGCGTTCTCCAGGCAGTCGGAGCCGTGGATCACGTTGGCGTTGACATCGACGGCAAAGTCGCCGCGGATGGTACCAGGAGCAGCCTCAAGCGGGTTGGTAGCGCCCATGAGGGTGCGCATCTTAGCAACAGCGGAGAGACCGGAAACGACCATCTTGACGACCGGACCGCTCGTCATAAAGTCGCAGAGACCGCCAAAGAAGGGCTTGTCGGCCAGATGGGCGTAGTGCTCCTCGACGGTAGCGCGCTCGAGCGTGGTCATCTCCATGCGCTCGATGACAAGGCCGCTGCGCTCAATGCGAGCAACGATCTCGCCGATCTTACGGTCGCGCACGGCGTCGGGCTTAATCATGATGAAGGTCTTCTCGATAGCCATAAAAGTAGCCTTTCAAGTAGGTTCGCGCGTGCCCAAGTCCCATTCCGGCACCCGCCTGGACTGCATCGTAACAGAGTTTTAGCTGCAGTTAAACAAAAAGCTGTTTATTGAAACGTTGCAATTTATTAAAGCGCTCCATATGTGTCACTTCTGTTTCGAAGCCCCGATTAGAGTACCATCCGACCGCCCATCAACCGCATCGAACAGAGCAGGCGGTCGGTTGCCGCCCGCGAACGTAACCCCTTCACAACCTGCCCAAAGGTCCTACAGAAGTTCTCGACAAGCCCCTCCCCCATAGCAACAAAATACGGGCGCCCACATCAGCAGGCGCCCGTAAAGTGAAAACGATTTATCAATAAATGGCCAAAACGGCTTCAGCCAAATCCCTACTTTACCCCGTGGCCCATCTCGACGACCTTAGTCAGTGACCCAAATACACCCTCGTCAGCCACGAGCTGTGCCTCGGCGCGATCAAGCTGCACGGCAACGGCGGCAGGGGCGGTGCCGCCCTCGGTCGTGCGCGCGGCGACAATCGACGGGATGTCGAGCGCCTCGGTAATGTCGCGCTCAAAGAGCGGGCTTGCCTCCTGGAACACCTCAAACGGCAGGTCCTCAAGATTGCAGCCGCGCTTCTCGCACATCAGGACCAGATGGCCCACCACGGCATGTGCCTCGCGGAACGGCAGGCCACGCTTGGCCAGGTAATCGGCAACATCGGTGGCGGCAAGGTGACCCACGCCGCACTCGCGCGCCATGGCATCCTCGTTGACGGTCCAAGTCGAAATCATACCGGCCATAACCGACAGGCACTGCATGAGTGTATGGGCGGTATCGAGCGCGCCCTCCTTGTCCTCCTGCAAATCCTTGTTATAAGCAAGCGGCAGGCCCTTCATGGTCACGAGCAGCTGCACCAGGTTGCCATACACACGGCCGCTCTTGCCGCGAATAAGCTCGGCAAAGTCGGGATTCTTCTTCTGCGGCATGATAGACGAGCCGGTGGAGTAGGAGTCGGAAAGCGTGATAAAGCCAAATTCGGAGCTCGACCACAGCACGATCTCCTCGGAAAGACGCGACAGGTGCATGGCCATGACGGAGCCGGCGTAATGCAGATCGAGCAGGAAATCACGGTCGGAAACCGCATCGAGCGAGTTGGGAATCACGCCCGCAAAGCCAAGTTCGGCAGCCGTCATCTGGCGATCGAGCGGATAGCTCGTACCAGCAAGCGCGGCAGCACCCAGCGGGCAGTTGTCGGCGGCATCAAAGGCGGCCTTCAGGCGCGTAAAGTCGCGCGCGAACATCCAGGAATACGCCAGCAGATGATGCGACAGCAGCACGGGCTGAGCGTGCTGCATGTGTGTGTAGCCCGGCAAAATCACCTTGTCGTACTTCTTAGCCGCATCCACCAGCACATGGCGCAGCTCAAGATTGGCCTCCATGAGCTCCTTGGCCAGCGCCTTGACGCCCAGTCGCGTATCGGTCGCCACCTGGTCGTTGCGCGAACGCCCAGTATGCAAGCGCTTGCCAGCCTCGCCGATGCGACGCGTCAGCTCGCTCTCGATGGACATATGAATGTCCTCATCGTTGATATCGAAGGTGAAGTTGCCGGCATCGATATCCTGTTCGATTCCGGTAAGGCCCTTGGCAATCGCCTGCTCGTCCTCGGCACTGATGATGCCCTGGGCGGCCAACATCTTGGCATGCGCCTTAGAGCCGGCGATATCCTGCTTATAGAGATGTTTGTCGACCGGCAGCGACGCGCCAAACTCCTGCGTGACCTCGGCCACGCCCGCCTCAAAACGACCGCCCCAAAGAGCCATGGAACCGTCTCCTTTCTCCAAATACCAAAACAAGCGTCCAAAGCAATGTGCCCTGTCGCTAAAGCGATTTATCAACCGCTAGTTTTACACACTCCCTGCCGCGCGCGGGGCCATGTGGCTAATTTGCAAAGAAGTGACGCACCATGCACTTGGCACCCAACGTCTCCCTCCGGATGTTGCCCTGCGAACCATCGATCCAGGCCTTCAGGCTCATAGGAACGTCCTCGACCCTTACAGCATCGAACTCGGGCGCGAGGGCAAGCAAAGCATGCGCGATAGCATTGAACATAATGGATACTCCTCATATATATAGGCACAGAGCCGCCAAATTGATAGAAGGAGCCCCGCCGGACAACCCCGGCGGGGCTCGGACTCAGCCGCAGACGCGGCATCATATATGCGGGCGGAACGTAGGGGCCACCGATGTTAAGAAGTGTCAGCAAGCATAACGAAAGGTAGGGACCCCGTGCGCCCGTTATGTATCACGCGGATGGGCCGCGCGGATACCAAGGGAAGGAGGCGCTAGGCCTGGGCGGCAGCAGAGCTGGGGCCCTGGACCTTTGCCCACGTCTTGAGCGACAGCGTATCGATCTCGATAAAGCCGGCGCTGGCCTTCTCGTCAAACGTGGTGTCGCGGTCGTAGGTAGCCAGACCGTAGTCGTAGAGGCTGAAGGGGCTCTTGCGGCCGACGACATGGCAGTTGCCCTTAAAGAACTTCAGACGGACAGTGCCGGTCACGAACTTTTGCGTGTCGGCCATAAAGGCATCGAGCGCGTTTTTGAGCGGGCTGTACCACTGGCCGTTGTACACGGCGGTGGCCCAATCCTGCTCGAGCTTGATCTTGGTCTTGAGCAGGTCGCCCTCGACGCAGATGTCCTCGAGCGCCTTGTGGGCGGTGATGAGCGTCAGGGCGCCGGGAACCTCGTAGCACTCGCGGCTCTTAAGGCCCACCAGGCGATCCTCGACCAGATCGAGACGGCCAAAGCCATTGTCGCCGGAGATCTTGTTGAGGGCGATGACGATCTCGGAGAGCTTCATCTTCTTGCCGTCGACGGCGACGGGCTTGCCGGCCTCAAACTCAATCTCGGTGTAGGTCGGGGTGTCCGGGGTGTCCTCGGGATTCTTGGTCATAACCCAAGCGTCGTCGAGCGGCTCATTCCAGGGATCCTCCAGGTGACCGCACTCAATGGCACGACCCCACAGGTTGTCGTCGATGGAGTAGGGGTTGTCGTTGGCACCCTCGGGAACCGGCACGTTGTGGGCGTGGGCATAGGCGACCTCGTCGGGGCGACACTTCAGGTCCCACTCGCGAACCGGGGCGATAACCTTGAGCTCGGGGTCGAGGGCCTTGACGGCGGCCTCAAAACGGACCTGGTCGTTACCCTTGCCGGTGCAGCCGTGGGCGACGTAGGTCGCGCCAAACTCGTGGGCGACCTCAACAAGCTTCTTGGCAAGCAGCGGGCGAGACAGGGCGGAGAGCAGCGGATACTTGTTCTCGTACATGGAGTTTGCTGCAATGGCTTTGGTCAGGAACTCATCGGAGAACTCGTCGCGCAGGTCGAGCACCTGGCAATCGAGAACGCCCAGGTCGAGCGCCTTCTGCTTCTTGGCATCCAGTCCGGTCTCTTCCTGGCCCACGTTGCCGCAGACACAAATGACATCGAGATTCTTCTCGTCCTGGAGCCACTTGACACATACGGATGTATCAAGACCACCGGAATATGCGAGAACGACTTTTTCCTTGCTCATGGCTGTTTCCTTTCGCCCTTGGTAGCTAGTTAGAACATCGGTCAGTTGCAAGTCATTTCAAGGTCATATACCGTGCAATATCAGGTTAAATAGCAAAAATCAGCACATACATGCCCTAGAAACATGCAGCAATGTCGTGCTAAAACCCAACGACCTCAAAATGACTCTGTTGAGGCATTGCGCCCCATGCGGACAGAGACGATTGTTATCGTCGTCGGGAAATTGCGCGCTGGCGTCGGATGGCATTGTCTGCAGTGGTGATGATCTTTATGAACTGCATCTGCCTCTCCTTTCACGTATCGCCGGGCGCAATTCAAATATCGCAAACGGTACCTTTTCCTCGGTAAGCGGCTCTTTTGCCGTCTCCGTTTTCGATGTTCGCTATATTACGATAAAGTGCACGCTGCGCAAGCGGCAAATTCAAATTTCTGAAAAGTTTTTTCATTAGTTTGTGAATTGCAGTGCAAATACGCACCATTCCTGCGAAAATACGCCCGACTACGAGTTAATGGTTATAACGTCTGAAACAATCTCGAAACGAAAGGCGCATTTTTATGCAAACTTACGAATCGGACGCCAACATCGGCAACATTAAGATTCTCGCCGTCGATATGGACAAGACGCTGCTGACCGACGAGCGTGTGCTGCCCCAGGGTCTTGATGAGCGCCTGGACAAGCTCGCCGACGCCGGCATCGTATTCTGCCCCGCCAGCGGACGTCCCGCCCCCAAGCTCGAGGAGATGTTCGAGGGCATCAAAAACCGCCTTGCTTTTTGTCCCGACAACGGAGCGTGCGTGATCTATCGCGGCAGCTATATCTATAAGAGCAATATTGACGTGGAGCTGTATCAGCAGGTCTTGAGCCGTACCTCGGAGGATCCGCGCGCTGTCCCCGTCCTGTGCTGCTTCGACGAGTTCTACGTGCTTGCCCGCGACCATCAATACCACGACGAGATCAGCGTCTACTACAACACAATCAACTACGTCGACAGCTTTGATGGCATTGATTCCGAGTCCAACAAGATTTCGGTCTTCTTCCCCGGCTACGACGCCGAGCCCGCTTTCCGCGAGACCTATAGTCCCGAGTTCTCGGACAAGCTCTACGTCACCAACGCCGGGCGCGAGTGGATCGACTTTATGAACCTGGGCGTCGACAAGGGCGCCGGCGTCGCTCACCTGTGCGAGCACCTGGGCATCGATATTACGGATGCCGCCGCTGTGGGCGATACCTACAACGACATCCCCATGCTCGAGCGCGTCGGCCACAGCTTTATCGTGGACAATGCCGAGGAGCACATGAACGCGCATGCCAAGTGGCGCATTCCGAGCAACAACGACGGGGGCGTACTGACGCTCATCGACGCCATCTTGGCGGCTCGTTAACGTGGCTCGTCGGGCCTGGCCGGGCGGCACGGGTTAACTTTTCGCTCGGTCAGGTCCTGCGCAAGACGAAAGCCACATTAAGTGGCTTTCTTTGCGTGCGGAATCTACGAAAAGTTAACCCGTGCCGCCCGGCCAGGCCCTAGGTTTACTTACCTGCCGCCAAGATGGCGTCTTGAGTGTCTAGATACTTAGGCTGAATTTAATTGAACGAAGGACGCTCCTTGTTGATGAGGGGCGTCCTTCTGGTTTTGGTTACTTTGGAATTGTGGTTGCTTTTCTATTTCGCGTCGGCCCAGGTTATGCCGGTGCTGGCTTCGGCGATTAGGGGGACGCGGAGGTCTACTACGTGCTCCATGACGTCGCGGACCATGGTGGTTAGGCGCTCGACTTCGTCGATGGGGCACTCAAAGTCCAGTTCGTCGTGCACTTGCAGGATCATGTGGGCGGCAAAGCCTTCCTCTTCCAGGCGGCGGCTTACGCGGGCCATGGCGATCTTGATGATGTCGGCCGCGGTGCCCTGCATGGGGTGGTTCATGGCCGTGCGTTCGCCAAAGCCGCGAAGCTGCGGATTTTTGGCCTTGAGCTCCGGAATATGGCGTCTGCGGCCGTACATGGTCTCGGCGTAGCCCGTCTGCTTAGCACGCGCCACCACGTTGTCGAGGAACGTGCGCACGCCCGGGTAGGCCTCGTAGTAGCGGTCGATCATGTCGCGTGCCTCGGCCATCGAGATATGCAGCGACTGCGACAGACCGTAGGCCTGCTGGCCGTACACGATGCCAAAGTTCACGGCCTTGGCGCGGCTGCGCAAGTCGGTCGTTACCTCGGACACGGGAACGCCAAACACGCGCGCGGCCGTCTCGGCATGGAAGTCCTCACCCTCGTTAAAGGCACGTACCAGATGTTCATCGCCCGAGAGATGCGCGAGCAGGCGCAGCTCGATCTGCGAGTAGTCCACCGCCAAAAAGACGCTGCCCTCGCCCGCCGAGAACGCCGTCTTGACGGTACGCCCCAGCTCCGAGCGCGTCGGAATGTTCTGCAGGTTCGGGTCGCTCGAGGACAGACGCCCCGTCGCGGTGATGGTCTGGTTGTACGTGGTGTGCACTCGACCGTCACCACGGCGCAACGGACCTAGCGTGTCCAGATAGGTCGACTTAATCTTGGACTTCTCACGCCAGTCCAAAATCAGGCGCACGATCTCGTGGTCGCGGGCAAGGTCGCTCAACACCTTGGCGTTGGTCGAATAATAGCCGCGCTTAGTCTTTTTGAGGCCCTTGGTCGGAAGCCCCATAACGTCAAACAGCACGTGCGACAGCTGCATGGGACTGCCAATATTGAAGGTCTCGTCACCCGCCAGGTCGCGAATGCTGCGCTCAACCTCGGCAATCTGGGTCGCCAGACCCTCGGACAGACTGTGCAGGCGCTCGGGGTCCACGAGCATGCCCGCGCGCTCCATCTTGGCAAGCACCGGAACGAGCGGCATCTCGATGCCATCGAACACGTTGGCGGCATTCTCGCGGGCCATGCGGTCACGCAACGGCGCCACGAGCGCCAGCGTCAAGGCCGCCGTGCGAGCGGCGGGCGCAGGAGCGTCCTCACCGGCACCCTCTGCGCCGCGTGCCGCAGGCAGCGACATCTGCAGGTAGGTATCGGCCAGATACGCCTCATCGAACTCGGAGCGGTCGGAATCCAGCAGGTAGGCGGCGACCACGGTATCGAAGATGCGCGTAGAATCGACTGCCAGCGGATCCATGAGCTCAGGCTCAGAAGAATCGATGGGCGAAAGCTCGTGCAACAGCGCCTTCATATCCGGGCTCGCCACGCGACCCTCCATAAAGAGACGCGCGAGCACGCCGGCGATCACACCGTGAGCGAAGTTGAAGCCCTCAACCTCAGCCGCCGCACAGCTGTCGCCCTCCTCGAGCGCGAACAGGCCCTTGGACGTCGCCAACCACAGCGTGCGCGTCAGCCCAAAGAGCGCACCCTCTTCCTTGTCGTCGTCCACCACGGCGGCGACCCACTCGCCGGCATCAATCGCGCAGGAGACCTCAGCCGCAACGGCACCAAGCGCGTCGGCATCGCCGGCGGCTGCGCGAACCATAGCAGGTATCTCAAACACACTGGAGGCAGCAGCCCCGCCCTCGCCGCCGATCAGCGCCAAGAAACGGTTCTGCATGGCGGTGATACCAAGCGTACCCAGCGCCGCGGAAACCTCATCGGCAGAAAACGCCGGGAAGGACGTCGCCTCAAAGTCGAGCTCGACGGGCGCATCGGTGCGAATGGTCGCAACCTTGCGGCTCAGTAGTGCGTCATCGATGTGTGCACGCAGGTTCTCGCCCATCTTGCCCTTGACCTCGTCGGCATGCGCGATGACTTCGTCCAGGCTACCGTACTGCGCAATGAGCGCACTCGCCTTTTTGGGACCGATGCCCGGTACACCGGGGATGTTGTCGGACGTATCGCCCTTTAGACCGTAAAAATCGGGCACGAGCGCCGGCGTAATGCCGTGATACAGGTCGTCCACGCTCTCGGGCGTCATAATCGCCACGTCAGACAGGCCCTTGCGGGTCGAGACCACATTGACGTGCTCGGTCACGAGTTGATACATGTCGCGGTCGCCGGTCACCAGTAGCATGTCGCAGCCGGCCTGCTCGCCCAGGCGCGCCATGGTTCCCAGGATATCGTCGCCTTCCCAGCCCTCGGACTGCAGAATCGGCACGTTGAGCGCGGTGAGCAGCTCCTTAATCATAGGGAACTGCGCATGCAGATCGGGGTCCATGGGCGGGCGTTGCGCCTTATACTGCGGCAGCATCTCCATGCGCACGCGCGGCTTACCCTTGTCAAACGCCACGACCACACCGTCGGGGTTAAAGGCATCAATCATCTTAAGAAACATGTTCAGAAAGCCAAAGATCGCGTTGGTGGGGCGACCGTCCGGCGCGTTCATGGTCGGCGGCACGGCGTGAAAGGCGCGGTGCATGAGCGAGTTGCCGTCGATAACGGCAAAAGTGCGGCGCTTGTCAGACATATTAAATACCTCGCTTTGGGCTGGGCACGGTTTGCTCACTCCAGTTTACACGCTCCCCGCCCCGCGGCCACCTCACATCAAGCTCCCCCGCCACCGTGAGCCCGCGCGTGATACGATGGCTCACGGTACATCAACCAGCACGATCGATCCGAAAGGAGTCTGCGTCATGGAGCGTCCCTGCGCATGGAAAAAGTACACGCCACAGCAAGTCGAGGAGCTCGAGGAGCTTTGCCGCGGCTATAAGCAGTTTTTGAGCGAGAACAAGACCGAGCGCCTGTGCGTCAAGACCGGCATCAAGATGGCCGAGGAGGCGGGATACGTCGACCTGGAGACCGTGATCGCCGAAGGCCGCGAGCTCAAGGCAGGCGACAAGGTGTACGCCGCCAATCACGGCAAGGACCTCATGCTCGTCAACCTGGGCAACGCCCCGCTCGAGCAGGGCTTTAACATCCTGGGCGCCCACGTGGACTCGCCGCGCCTGGACCTTAAGCAGAACCCCGCCTTCGAGGCCGGCGACATGGCTTATCTCGACACGCACTACTACGGTGGCGTCAAGAGCTACCACTGGGTGGCCTCCCCGCTCGCACTCGTGGGCGTCATCTGCAAAAAGGACGGTACCACCGTCGACATCAATATCGGCGACAAGGCGGACGACCCGGTCTTTACCATCTCCGACCTGCTGATCCACCTCTCGAGCGAGCAGATGTCCAAGCCTGCCAAGGACGCCGTCGATGCCGAGATTCTCGACGTAATCGTGGGCGGCCGCCCCGTCAAGTTTGACGAGGACGACAAGGACGCCCCCAAGGAGCCCGTCAAGCAGATGTTCCTGGATATCCTCAAGGAGCAGTACGACGTCGAGGAGGAGGACTTCCTCTCCGCCGAGATCGAGGTCGTGCCCGCCGGCCCCGCCCGCGACATGGGCCTCGACCGCTCCATGATTCTGGGCTATGGCCATGACGACCGCGTCTGTGCCTACCCCTCCATGCTCGCCCAGATCAACGTCATCAACGTGGAGCGCACGAGCATCACGCTCATCGTCGACAAGGAGGAGATCGGTTCCGTGGGTGCCACCGGCATGACGAGTCGCTTCTTCGAGAACACCGTCGCCGAGATCATGACGTTCGCCGGCGAGGATAGCCCGCTGGCCCTGCGCCGCGCGCTCGCCCGCAGCCGTATGCTCTCCTCTGACGTGTCCGCCGGCTTCGACCCGGGCTATGCCGGCAAGTTCGAGACCAAGAACGCGGCCTTTATGGGTCGCGGCCTGTGCTTTAACAAGTACACGGGCAGCCGCGGCAAGGGCGGCTCTAACGACGCCGACGCCGAGTATGTGGCCCTCGTCCGCGACATCATGGACGAGGCCGGCGTGGACTTCCAGACCTGCGAGCTCGGTCGCGTCAACGCAGGCGGCGGCGGCACCATCGCCTACATCATGGCCAAGTACGGTATGAACGTCATCGACTCCGGCGTTGCCGTCCTGTCCATGCACGCCCTGTGGGAGGTCGCCAACAAGGCCGATATCTACGAGGCCTACCGCGGCTACAAAGCCTTCCTCGAGCGCGCCTAACCAACCCTTCATCAGTTGCGGTGAAATACGGACTAAACTGGCCCATAAACGGCCAAAACAGACCGTATTCCACCGCAACTTTTTTGGCAGAGGAGAGTTCATGCTGCAGGTCATCATTTCGCCCGCCAAGCAGATGCGCGCGGCCCAAGATGCTTTTGAAGTCCTGGGCATCCCACCCTTTGTGCGCGAGACGGCTCGCCTCCACCGCGCACTGCTAGATATCGAGCGGAATGAAGGCAGCGGCGGCCTGCAGGCGCTGTGGAACGTGAGTGACAAACTGCTGGGGCCTTGCCTCAACACCCTGCATGAGTTCGGGCCCATCCTGAAAAGCGGCGATCTCGACAATCCCGCACTCGCTCGCCACCTCTCCCCTGCCGTCATGTCCTATCACGGCATTCAATACCAGAGCATGGCACCCGAGGTGATGGATTCCGCGCAGCTCGCATGGCTGCAAGACCATCTGTGGATCCTCTCCGGCCTCTACGGGTGCGTTCGTCCCTTTCATGCCGTCGAACCGTATCGGCTGGAGATGGGCGCGAAGCTCGCCGTTGACGATGCCCGAGACCTCTACGCGTTTTGGAGCGACAAGCTCGCGCGGGCTATCGCCCCGGCAGGCTCAAACACCACGATCGTCAACCTCGCCAGCGTAGAGTATGCCAAAGCCGTTCTGCCCCACCTCGCGGGCGACGCCACGGCCGTCACATGCCTCTTTGGCGAGGGTATCCGCAACGGGAAGCCCATCCAACGGTCGACCGCCAGCAAAAAGGCGCGCGGCTCCATGGCGCGGTGGATGGCAGAAAACAAGCTCGAGGATGCAAGCGAACTTACCGCATTCAACATCGGCTATCGGCACATCCCCGAGCTTTCAGACAAAAACACCCTGGTTTTCATGAACGCGCAGGCACAATAGGCCCGCCGTTTCCAATCACCCCGTTACTCCGCCAAGCCATCGGCCTTTGCAATCTCGCTCGTCGAGCCATCTTGGTAGGTAATCTTAACGTGCTCCACCTCGGATACCGCAGCGCCCGCCGGGGGCTCCAAGCGCCATTCCGTCAGCGCAATGTCCATGGTCGTGGGCACGTCCCCTTGATCTTTGAGCTTCACCGTCAGCGTTTTGAGCGTCGCATCAAACGTCACGCGTTCGATTTCTTCGCCCGGAATAGACCCGCCGCTCAGCTGCAGCTGCACAAACTCGTCGCGCGGATACCAATAGTCGCCCGGCGCGGCAACGGTATTGCCGCCCGTAACCTTCACTGTCATGATCGGCAGGGCATCGTCGGCCTCGAACTCCCATGCAGCGCCGCCGCGACCACCAAACGTCCAGATACAAAAGGCAATCACCAGCACGGCAAGCACCGCAAAACCAATCGCGACCAACCCATGGTGCGCACGGCTTTCCTCGGCCGATACATCCCATTGTGTCTCTCGATATAGATGCTTGTCTTCCATGTACGCCTCCCCACAGGCACGCTCGTTAGGCCAATCGTACCCATTCGAGCTATACTTGAGCCCATTACATAAACGGGGAGCTTGCAGGGCAAGACGGCAGGCTGAGATTGGGCGCGCCCGCCCTGACCCGCAAACCTGATATGGGTAATGCCAACGAAGGGAGCCGTGCCAATGAGCACACAGACCGAGCCCAAGCTCGTCACGCAAATCGACTTCGCCCGCGCCGGGCAGATCACGCCGCAGATGAAGGAGGTTGCCGAGCGCGAGCATCGCGACCCCGAGTACATCCGCGAGCGCGTGGCCGACGGCCGCATCGCCATTCCCGCCAACATCGTGCATATCAAAAAAGGCATGCGCGCCTTTGGCGTCGGTGAGGGCCTGTCCACCAAGGTCAACGTGAACTTGGGCATCTCGGGCGACAAGGCCGATGCCGCCGAGGAATGGAAGAAGGTCAAGATCGCCGAGGACTTTGGCGCCGACGCCATCATGGACCTCTCCAACTCGGGCAAGACGCGCCAGTTCCGCCAGCAGCTCATCGACGAGACGCCGCTCATGGTAGGCACCGTCCCCATGTACGACGCCATCGGCTACATGGAAAAGCCGCTGGTCAAGCTCACCAAGGACGACCTGTTCGAAGTCGTGCGCGCGCATGCCGAGGACGGCGTGGACTTTATGACCATCCACTGCGGCATCAACAAGTCGGTCACCAAGACCTTTAAGGAGACCGGCCGCCTGATGAACATCGTGAGCCGCGGCGGCTCACTGCTGTTTGGCTGGATGGAGGTCACCGGTAACGAGAACCCGTTCTATGAGTTCTACGACGAGTTGCTCGAGATTTGCCACGAGTACGACGTGACGATTTCGCTCGGCGACTCCTGCCGCCCGGGCTGCCTCTACGACTCCAACGACGCCACCGAGACCGCTGAGATGATCGAGCTGGGCAAGCTGTGCAAGCGCGCTTGGGCCGCCGGCGTCCAGGTCATGGTCGAGGGCCCGGGTCACATGGCGCTCGACGAGATCGCCGCCAACATGAAACTGCAGAAGCGCCTGTGCCACAACGCCCCGTTCTATGTGCTCGGGCCGCTGGTGACCGATATCGGCGTGGGTTACGACCACATCACCGCTGCCATCGGCGGCGCCATCTCCGCCAGCTCCGGTGCCGACTTCCTGTGCTACGTGACACCAGCAGAGCACCTATGCCTGCCTAACGCCCAGGATGTGCTCGACGGCCTCATGGCCACCAAGATCGCCGCACACGCCGCCGACATCGCCAAAAAGGTGCCCCACGCCCGCGACATGGACGACAAGATGGGCCAGGCACGCCGCAAGCTCGATTGGGACGCCATGTGGAAGTGCGCACTTGACCCGGTTACGGGCAAGAAGCGCTACGAGGAGTCCCCCGCCGCCACCGAGGGCACTTGCACCATGTGTGGCAAGATGTGTGCCGTCCGCACCGTCAACAAGATTTTCGAGGGCACCACGATCGACCTCGGCATGGAGGACTAGCCTGTCGCCGCGGCCGCCTCTGGCGGCGAGCTGGTGCCTGTCAATTGTTGACGTGTGAACATTTGCTTGCATTTGCGTAAAGATTGCATCGCCCGCCCGGGTTCGACATAGAGTCGGCCCGGGCATCTTTATAATGCTGGCTTATAGACCCATTTGATTCCGACCGAACAAGGGAGCGAACATGGATCGCAGTAAGGTGCCTGCCGTTCTATCCATCGCAGGATCCGATTCCAGCGGTGGCGCCGGCATTCAGGCCGACATCAAGACCATCACGGCGCACCGCCTGTATGCCGAGACGGCCATCACCGCCATCACCGCACAGAACACCCTGGGCGTCACCGCCGTGCAGAACATCTCCCCGGATATTGTCGCGGCGCAGATCGATGCCGTTTTTGACGATATCCGCCCCAACGCCGTCAAGATCGGCATGGTTTCCTCTGCCGAGATTATCGATGTTATCGCCGACCGCCTGAGCGCTTGGAACGCGACAAACGTGGTAGTCGACCCCGTCATGGTAGCCACCTCGGGCGCACGGCTGATTGCCGAAGATGCCGCCGAGGCGCTCGCCCGCCGCCTGTTCCCGCTAGCGACGGTTATCACGCCCAATATTCCCGAGGCCATGGCCCTGCTCGACTACGAGGTCGACTCCGAGCGCACGCAGCAAAATGCTGCCATGCTCCTCACCCGCCGCTTTGGTTGCGCATCCCTCGTTAAGGGTGGGCATCTTGTCAACGAGGCCAACGATGTACTGGCCGAACCCGCGCCACTCGATGACGAGGGCAACCATCTGGGAGATCCACTCACCACGTGGTTCCGCCACAAGCGCATCGAGACCGACAACACGCACGGCACCGGATGCACGCTCTCGTCCGCCATCGCCTGCGCGCTGGCTCAGGGCATGGATCTTGCCGACGCTGTCAACGCCGGCAAGGCATACCTAACGGGCGCTCTGGCCGCCGGCTTTGACATGGGCAAAGGCTCCGGCCCCGTCAACCACATGTGGCAGTATTAAGATTCGCAGCTCAAAACCACCGCAAAGGGGACAGGCACCTTTGCGGTGGTTCCCACAAACATCTCGATCTGTAGCATTAACTCGGCAAAATCGACCCTAGATGTTACAGATCGAGACAAACGACCGATATCGACCTAAATAATCTTAATCTGTAACATCTAGCCCGTTTTCGGCCTTACAACTGTTACAGATCAAAACAAACCAACGAAACAAGCCGTCGCAAGGGGAACTTCTGTACTGCTTTGGGTCGCGCTACTCACCAAGCATCTCTTGGAGCTTGGCTGCCACGGCGTGGCCCAGGCTCTCGTGGCTTTCGGGCATCATGTGCAGATAATCGATATCGCCCGGCTCGGCAAAATCAGCGGCATTCAAAAAGTCGCAGCCAAACTGTCTAGCAGCATACGCATAGTATTCGGCAAAATGTTCCGAGGCCTCGACGGAGCGCTCGTCAAAGTCGGTCATGTACACATCGGCGATCTGCGGTTTAATCTTGATAGGCGCCATCAGCAGAATACGCGGACAGGGCGCGGCTTCGGTCCAGGGAAACGCGCGGACGGTGCGAATCAGCGCCATGGCACCGTCAGCGATATCGGCAGCCCCCACGCTAAAGACCGTCTTGCAGTCGTTAGTGCCCAGCATAATCACGATCGCATCCAGCGGCTTATGAGCCTCGAGCAGCATCGGCAACGCGCGGATGCCGTTGAGATTAGTGTCCAGATGGCACATGTCGTCGCGTACCGTCGTGCGGCCGTTGAGGCCTTCCTCAATCACATGCCAGCCCTCGCCCAGGTCGCGCTGGGCCACGCCGCACCAGCGCACATCGTGCGCATAGCGTACCGCGGTGCCGTCGCGCATGGCCGCCGGATCATAGCCGTAGGTATTGCTGTCGCCAAAGCACAGAACGTTTTTCATCGTAAGCCCTTCCTCTAGTAAAAAGCCGACGGGAGCAGCCCTCCCACCGGCTCGACCCATCTGTCAGCACATACCGATTACAGGTACTTGCGCCAATCGTCATCGTCTTCATCGCCCTCGGCGGCAGCCTGGGCCTGCTCGGCGGCGCGGGCAGCCGCAGCGCGAGCGGCAACCTGGGCATAGGACTCCTCGTTGCGCTCGGGGAAGTTTGCCAGCACGTGCTCGAACTTGGCAAAATCTTCGTCCCAGCGCGTAGAGGGCACGGCAAAAAAGACCTGCTTGACCTTAAAGTCGCCCGATGCGAGCTCCTTGCGGAAGAGCTCGGCCACGGCCTCGGCGTCAAAGCCGTTGTTGTCGCAGCCCCAAGCACCCAGCACGAGCTTCTCGCGACCCAGCTCGTCGCAGATGGCAAGCACAAAGCGGATGCGATCGCGCAGGGCGTCCAGCAGGGCATCGTCACCCACGCGATACTCCTGGCGAGCGCGCTTGGCGTTGGGCGCGGCGGCCACGATCACGTCGGCATACGCATGCACGTGGTTGCGGTCGAAGCGCACCGCAGGCACCACCAGCGCACGGTTGCGGTAAAGCTCGCAGTTGATGTTGCGGCGACGGTTCTCGCCGTACCATTTGCGCTGTTTATCGAGCACGTTGTACAGGTACGAATCGGCACAGAGCGTGGCCTCCTGACCCAGATAGCCCTGGATGTAGCCGCCGCCCGGGTTGGTGAACGAGGCAAAGGCGAGCACGGCCATGTCGCAGAATTGCGCGTAGCCTCGGCCGTTATCCAGAATGGCCTGCGTGGCAGAGGCGTCGAGCACGGTGACCTCGGGCAGGGCCGCAGCGGGCTCCTCGGCGGGCTCGGACTCGGCTTCGGCGGCCTCCTCGACGGGCTCGGGCGCCACCTCGGTATCGACTGCAGCCTCGACCTCGGCGGCCTCGGGCTCCTCGGCAACCTGCTCCTCGGCAGCAGCAGCCACCTGGGCCTTGACCTTAATCGCCGCGACAAAACCGGCAGGCATACCATCGAACTCGCACACACCGGCAAGCGAACGCTCGATATCCTTGGCGCACGCTTCGGACACAGTTGCCACGTGACGCTCGGCGGCCTTGGCACGGGCCTCGCGCTTGGGATTGGGCTGACCCGCTCGGTTGGACCTGCGGTTACGGTTCCTGTTGTCGACGTCTGCCATAAGTGGTCACCTTTCTCGGTCTCTGCCGCTATCGGCTTTTCCCATCCATGATACCCCGCCGAGTACAAAAAAGACGGCCCCGAAGGACCGCCTTTCGCATCGATTTACACGCACGGCAAGCACCGCCGCAATTCGCCACTAGTCGCGACGGCCAAGGATGTTCAGGATGCGCAGGAACACGTTGATAATGTCCACGAACAGATTGGACGCCATGAGCACGGCGTTGGGCAGCGTAGGCGGCACCGTCGTGGCAACATAGGTGTCGTAGCCAATAAAGCCGGCGAACACCACGATTACGATCAGATCGGTGATGGTCTGCGAGACGCCCATGAACATCAGCACGATCTCAACCAGAATAGTGGCGAGCAGAATGCCAAAACCGATGCCATATACGCGCTGGAAAAACTTGGGGAACGTCACGCCCAAGGCGCCAAAGACAAAGGTGATGGCGGCCGTGGCGATAAAGGCAGTGTTGATGGTGGGCAGGTCGTAGTTGGCAAGACCAAACGACGCGGTCAGGCCAAAGGTGCTCGCAAAGATTACGTAGCCCACAAGGGACAGGCCCACGGACTGCTTACTGGCGGCGGCCGACATCATGACCATGCCGACGATGGTCAAAATAAACGAGCCAAAGACCAGCGGCAGGGCGGTGCCGCTCATCATCATGCGCGCAAACGACATGGTGCTCGTAAAGTAGGCGCCGGCGCCCATGGCGCAAAAGCCCAAGAAGATCAGGGCAGACATGGCGAGATTGTACGCGCGCGGCGACATCTCCTTGGCGCGGCTTGCGCCGCTCTCGACGGGGCCGTTCTGATAGCCCTGGATATCGTTCATAGGTTCGTCCTTTCAAAAAGCGCCACAAATAACGGCGCAGTAGCTGACAAGATTCCTGTCATTGTACCCGAATGCCATACGTCCTTACCTACGGCGCTCGCCCTCGAGCGTACGGTCGAATGCCCACACCCACCAACGCATCAGATGGGCCTGCGAGCCATCTGGTCGTTCACGCGTCTGGTCCTCCAGATACAACTCGGTCGCATGCCCGCCAAAACGCACCTTATAGGTTGCCGTACGAATGCCGTGAACCGTCAGGCCAAACCCAGTGGTCGAGACAATCTCGTCAATCGTAAAGCAACGACCGTCGACCCAGCAGACGGTGACCGGCACGACCTGTCCGCCCGCGAGGATGCGAGCCACGACGTCCACATACTGCTTGTGCACGCGCCGAGTTTTGCCATCTGTCTGTCGATATTCCATGTCTCCTATTATCGAACGCATGTTTGCATGTTGTAAAGCGAACAGACTGTGGTTTTGGAGTGTCGTAGCAATCGCACGTGTCCGCATGGCGTGTTAGCAAAAAGAATACCCGCGGTCAACAGGACTAATATTCAATTTTAGTGCCAAAAAATCCACTTCTCACGTCAGAACTCCGTTAAGAAACCCACAGGAGGTGATACGATTTATCATGTTTTTGTAACGTGCCTGCAAACTTCGAGAAAGCCCATATATGGACGTAACGTTCTCAACCTTCCTCGGCCAAATTGTGTCGAACCCAGTCCTTGCCGTCACCGTGATCCTCGCGCTCGGCGCCATCTTCGTCAATGGATGGACCGACGCGCCCAACGCCATCGCGACCTGCGTCACTACGCGTTGCATGCCCGCCCGCGCCGCCATTCTCATGAGCGCCGCATTCAACTTCCTCGGCGTGCTCATCATGACGCACTTTAATGCGAGCGTCGCCAACACCATCTCACATATCGTCGACTTTGGCGGAAACAGCACCATGGCGCTCGCGTGCCTCTGCGCAGCGCTGTTCTCCATCGTCGTCTACGGCGCCACAGCGTCGCGTTTTGGCATCCCCACCTCGCAAAGCCACAGCCTTATCGCCGGCCTGACCGGTGCCGCTATCGCCCTCGGCGGCGCGAGCAGCGTCAACGTCCACGAGTGGATGAAGGTCATCTACGGCCTGGCGCTCTCCATCGGCCTGGGCTTTGTCATGGGCTGGGTCCTGTGCAAACTCGTCTCGATTCTTTTCGCCGCCGCCAACAGGCGACGCGCCAATGTCTTCTTTAAATACGCTCAGATCGCGAGCGCTGCGGCCATGAGCTTTATGCACGGCGCGCAGGATGGACAGAAGTTCATCGGCGTGCTCTTTTTAGGCGTAGCCTTCGCAAACGGCCAGACTAGCGTCGGCGATGCCGGCATCCCCATCTGGATTATGTTGCTATGCTCGGCCACTATGGGTATCGGCACCAGCGTGGGCGGCGAGCGCATCATCAAGTCCGTCGGCCAGAGCATGGTTAAGCTCGAGAAGTATCAGGGCTTCTCCGCCGACCTCGCGGGCGCCGCGAACCTGCTGCTAGCCACCCTTACCGGCATCCCCGTGTCCTCCACCCACATCAAGACCTGCGCCATCATGGGCGTCGGTGCCGTCAAGCGCCTCTCGGCCATCAACTTCGGCGTCGTCAAAGACATGATGTTCACCTGGTTCTTCACCTTCCCCGCCTGCGGACTCATCAGCTTTGTCATGGCCAAGCTGTTCATGATGTTCCTCTAGTCAAACCGAACGTCCATCCGGACCGCAACACTTCGCTCACCCGTCTTCGCCTCGAAAGGACCCACCCATGGCAAAGAAACCCGATTCGTTCTACTTTGACAACTACGTCGCCTGTGCCGACCTCGCCGTTCAGGCCGCAGAGCTGCTCACCAAGATTTTTGAGAACTTTGACCCCGCGAAGATTCACGATATGCTCGACAAGATGCACTCAATCGAGCATGCGGCCGACAAGAAGCACCATGAGCTTGAAGACGCCCTGCTCACGGCCTTTATCACCCCGCTTGAGCGCGAGGACCTGGACCTGATGAGCTGCTCACTCGACACCGTGCTCGACCGTATCGAGGGCGTAGTGCAGCGCGTCTACTTCACCAACATCCAGAGCATCCATCCCGATGCCATCGTGATCGCCCACAAGGTGACCGACGCCTGCCGCGCCATGAAGGACCTGATGGTCGAGCTGCCCAACTACCGCAAGTCCAAAACGCTGCGCGAGCTGGTCATCCAGATCAACACCATCGAGTCCGAGGCCGACGAGCTCTACATCAACGCCATGCGCAACCTGCACGTTAACGGCAAGGACCCGCTCGAGGTCATCGCTTGGCGTGACGTGTACGCCTTCCTGGAGTACTGCGCCGACTGCTGCGAGAATGTGGCCGATGTCGTGGATTCGATTGTCATGAAGAACAGTTAATTGGGGGTACGTGTCCCACCGGTCGCGGGCCCGGCCACTAATAACCTTTTTCACTCCGGCTGCAAGCAGAGTCGTTCAAAAGGTTATTAGTGGCCAGGCCCGCTCCCTTATGTACCACCATTGGGAACTTTGGCTGATAGGTTTAGCGCGATGGGGGTTTGGCTGAAGGGACCTTTGGTATCCGTTCAGACACTTTGGCCCTTGATGAGCGTTTGGCTGATTGCTGCTTTGGGTACCGTTTGGGTTACTTTGGGTTTGTTTGATTTTTAATTGTTGGAGGGCTTGTATGTCTTATTTGGATCTGGCTCGGGGTCGGTATTCTTGTCGCGAGTTTGAGAATCGTCCTGTTGAGCAGTCGGTGGTGGATGCCATTGTTGAGGCTGGGCGGATTGCTCCTTCTGCTTGCAATAATCATCCTTCTCGTGTGATGGTGTTGGATACGCCTGAGCTTCTGGAGAAGGCTGCTGCTTGTCAGCCTCGGTTTGCTCGTGATGGGTCTATCTTTGGCGCTCCGCTTATCTTCCTTATTTGCAGCGTTACCGATGATGCCTGGGTGCGCCCGTATGATCAGATGAACTCGAGTGCCATCGATACTTCGATCGTCTGCGATCAGATGATGATGGAGGCCACCGAGCAGGGCCTGGGAACGTGCTGGGTATGCCATTTTAAGCCTGAGGTGGCACAGGAGCAGTTCAATCTGCCCAAGGGCGTCTATCCCTATCACATGCTCGTCTGTGGATATCCTGCCGACCACATCGCCGATCCCGAGCATCGCGAGGCCCGTACCGTTCCCCTCTCCGACTTCCTCCTCAAGTAGGTTTTGGGACATGCCCTAAAACCTATCCTTGACCGCTCGCCGTTTCGCCGAGTTCTGTGCCACTATGTGCAGGGCTCGGTTTTTTATGTTACGCACCTCGGCACAGTCATAAAAAAGGACCCGCAAGCTGCGGGTCCTTTCTAGGCACTAAATTGTAGGCCGAATGTTAGTCCAGGTCATCGGCAGCGAAGTTGTCGATCGGGGCGAAGGGATCGGCCACGGGGACAACCGGGTCAGCGACGGGCAGCGGCTCGGCGGGAACAGTCACCGCAGGAGAAGCGGCGGAACCGACCGGCGTGGAGGCCATGAGGTCGGCCGGGAAGGAGTTCTGGGCATCGTCCATGAAGTGCTGGATGAGCTTAAGATACTCGGCCTTGAACTCCTCACGGGAAGCCTTGAGACGATCGATCTCCTCGAGCTCGGCCTGCTTCTCAGTCAGAGCCTGGCGGATAACCTCGCGGGCCTTGGCGTCAGCCTCGTTGCGGATACGCTCAGCGTTCTCGTTGGCATCGTTAACGATGGTCTCAGCGGTCTGCTGGGCAGCGATCAGGGCAGCGGAAATCTGGCGCTCCTGAGCGGAGAAGTCAGGGGCGGGAGCAGCCACGGGGGCGGCAGGAACGGCCTGGGCGGTGGCATCCTGAGCCTGGGCAAGCTGAGCCTGCGCATCGGCAAGCTGCTGCTCGGTAGCAGTCAGACGACCCTTAAGGTCGACGATCTTAGCGAGCATAGCGTCGACCTCGGAGGACAGCGTCTCCAAGAAGACGTCGACCTCAGCAGGATCGTAGCCACGCTTGGCCTCAGAGAAAGTCTGAGCCTGGATGTCTGCAGGGGTAATAGCCATAACAAGTCTCCTTTTTCATCGCCTCGGCGCTACACGCCCGACGTAAGTTACTAAGTCAGTTCTACACGAGTATACCTATAAGAAGCTGCAGAACCAGCCTCTGCACCAACTGCAACGCAATAATCGCAACGACCGGCGAAAAATCGATACCGCCCATCGGCGGGATGAAACGACGGAACAGGTTGAGCCACGGACCGCACACGCTATCAAGCACCGCGGCAATATCCTGAAGCAAACCACCCTGCTTCATGGGAATCCACGTCATAAAGCAGTAGACGACAATGAGCGTGGAATAGAAGTTGAACAGCGTGTTGACCAGCTGGACGATAGTGTAGATGTTGATGGGAATCTCCTCGTCTTGTCTTTACTTGAGGTAGCCGTCGGCACGAAGCTTCTTGAGATCGGAATCTTTGACCTCGCAACCGGCGGGCAGCACCATGAACACGCGGTCGCCCACCTCCTTGACCGCGGCACCCAGACCGCAGGCAAAGCCGTAAGAGAAGTCCAAGACGCGCTTGGCAACTTCGGTGCGTACGCCCACAAAAATCAGTGCGACAGGCTGCTTGGTGCGAACGCGGCGCACCACGGTCTCCACGTCGTCATAGCTCTCGGGGCGCAGGACATAGGCCGGCAGCTGCGGCGTGGCGTTGATGATATTGCTCGCATAGGCCGAGGCATCGCTCGGTGCAGGCGCGGGTGCAGCGGCGGCACGGGCGCGGGTGTTCTCGGCGTAGCTCGACGGCGTATCATAGGCACCAGGACGATAACCGCTCGCAACACTGTCCTGCGAGCGCGAAGGCGGGTTATACGTCGTGGCATGGCGGGAGTCATCGCCGACCAGCTGACCGGAGCGCGTATACACGGCAACCGACTCAGCTTCACCGCGGCGCGTCTGACCAAGCAGGCCGTTGCTCGGCTCGTCTTGGGTGTAGAAACCCTCGCCCGAAGCACCGCTGTAGCCGTTGCCCTGATAACTATCGTCATAGCCGTCATCGTAGCCGTAGTCGTCGTCCTGGCCATAACCCTGGTCGTAACCCTGCTGGCCGCCCAGGTGCATCTTATTTTTAATCTCGTCAAGGAAGCCCATGGTTGTGTCCTCTCGCGGTTTAGTGCAGGCGCCCCGATAATCAGTGCGCACTTCAGAGCCTTATTTTACTGCAAACTCCGGGCTAAATACTACCCTGCCCAGGCGAACGAGCGTAGAGCCCTCCTCAAGGGCAGGCTCAAAGTCCTCGCTCATGCCGCAGGAAAGCTCAGGCAGGTTCAAATCGGGATGCGCCACCTCCAGCTCATCCCTCAGCTCACGAAGCCCCGCAAAGGTGCGGCGTGCCACATCCTTATTCCCCCGGGGCGCCATAGTCATAAGCCCCTGTACGCAAATTCCCTCAAGTTCCGCAAGCTCGCCCGCGTCGGCGCGAATCTCATCGGGCGAAAAGCCTCCCTTCGACTCCTCACCACTCACATTGACCTCAATGAGCACACGCTGGGGGCCGGCGAGCTCGCCTGCCTCAATCTTGCGGACAGCACGGCTCGAGATCGCCTGCGCCAGATGCAGCGAACCCACCGAGTGAATCAGCTCGGCTGAGCCCAGCACCGCATTGATCTTATTGGTCTGCAGGTTGCCGATCATATCGAAGCGCACCTCGGGCAGCTCCGGATGCTCCGCCAGACCCGTGAGCTTGCGAACCAGCTCCTGCGGGCGGTTCTCGGCAAAATGGCGATACCCCGCCTGGATGGCGGCAACGGTCTCATCGACACCAACGGTCTTGGACACGGCAATGAGGCTCGCGGCGTCGTGGGGACGGCCCGCGCGATCGAGCGCCGCATAAAAACGTTCCAGAATCTGCTCGCGGCGAGCGCGCATCAAGTCCAAATAGTTATCCATTGCCAATCGCCTCCGCTGACAGCCAAACAAGTAGTCCCATGCTAACGCAAGAGCGCGGCCCCGCATGTGCAAGGCCGCGCTCACTTAGGTATTTACAATCTTTCGACGAACGGGGTTACTTACTCCTCGTCGTCCTCGCCATCGTCCTCATCCTCAAGATGATCGAGCAGGTAGCGAAGACCCTCGCTGACCTCGTTAACGGGCACCTTGGCAACGTAGCGTGCATCGACGGCGGGCCTCATGATAACACCCTCGCCCGAAGGCACGCGCATGCTCTCGAGCTCATCCTCATCAGTGCAGGCGATATCACCGGCAGTCATACGCTGTCCGGTCAACAGGAAGGTCAGACGGCAGGCGGCATCGATGGAAATCGAGGCGATGCGATCGAGATAGCGCGATACCATGATGGCGCGGCGCAGGTCGTCATAGTTGCTGTCGTCGTCCATAAAATCGCCCGTGTCCATGCGGTTAAAGGTGCGGAAGAACTTCTCGTAGGCGGCGTGCACTGGCTCGTCCTCGACGGCCAAGTTGCAGATGATGGACATGTCGTTGGTGACGAGCGCAGAAAGCGAAGAGCCCAGCACCTGGTAGACGGCCTCAGCCTCGGCCTCGACCGTGCCGACAAGCTCCTTGGGCAGCGAGATGTCGGCCTTGATCATATGACGCGTGGCGCGGCAAATCTGGCGAACCTTATCGGTCATGCGCTGCAGGTTAAAGTCGACGTAGATGATCGTCTGCAGCAAGCGGAAGTCGGAGGCGACCGGTGACTGCGTGGCAATCAGGTTGTAGCAGACGGCCTCCAGGTTGGCGCAGCGTGCGTCAATCGAAAGCGTGCGCTTCTTGGTCTTGGTGGCGAGCTTGCGGTCGTCGGTCACATAGGCCTTCACGGCATCGTGGAGGGCCAGATCGACGGCCTCGTAGATGCTCAGCATCTCGTGACGGGCCTCGATGAGCTGACGGGAAAACAGTTTGCGCATGGTTCACTCCAATCAGTTGGGTGCGGTCATGCCGCCCGCACAGTGAATACGCACCGGACCAGATCCGATCGGCTTGGGACTAGTCGCACCGATCAGCCAAAGCGGCCGGTGATATAGTCTTCCGTCCGCGAGTCCACCGGGCTGGTGAAGATCGCGTCGGTTTGACCATACTCGATGAGCGTAGCGGGCTCGCCGGCAACTTCCTGCAAGAAGAATGCGGTGTAGTCGCTAATGCGAGCTGCCTGCTGCATTGAATGCGTGACGATGATGATCGTCATCTCGGGCGCCAGCTCGGCCATCAGATCCTCGACCTTAGAGACGGACGTGGGGTCGATGGCGGAGCAGGGCTCGTCCATCAGGAGGACATCGGGTTGCACCGCGAGCACGCGCGCGATGCACAGACGCTGCTGCTGACCGCCCGAGAGCGCCAAACCATCCTTGTTGAGCTGATTGGATACCTCTTTCCAGAGGTTGGCGCGCTTGAGCGATTCTTCCACGATATCATCGAGGTCGCTTTTGCTAGTCACGCCCTGCAGACGAGGGCCAAAGGCGACATTCTCGTAGATGGATTTGGGAAACGGGTTGGGCTGCTGAAAGATCATGCCCACGCGACGACGGAGGTCGACCGGGTCGACACCCTCGGCATAGATATCGTTGCCGTCGAGCGTCATGGTGCCCTCGACGCGCGTACCCTCGATCAGGTCATTCATGCGGTTGATGCAGCGCAAAAACGTCGACTTTCCGCAACCCGAAGGGCCAATGAAGGAGGTGATGGCGTTTTTGGCGATGTTGAGGTCGAGCCCCGTCAGCGCATGAAAGTCACCGTACCAAAAGTTGAAATCCTTGGCCGTAATGGCCGCTTGCTCCAGCGTGGGAGCGGACTGATAAACGGACATGGGACTCCTTAACTAGCGACGCTTGCGCGACAGGAAGCGCGCAAACAGGTTGAAGGCCAGAATGATCACCATCAGCAAGAGCGCGGTGCCGTAGGCTGCGTTCATGTTGATGCCGTCGTTGGCAAGCAGGTACAGATGGACCGTCATGGGGCGGCCGGAATCGAGCGGCGAGATAGGTAGATTGATGGCCTGGCCCATGGTGTAGAGCACCACCGCGGTCTCGCCGATGGCACGGCCGATGGCGAGGACGATGCCCGTGGCAATACGGCCAAAGGCAGAAGGAAGCACGATCTTGGAGACAACCTGCCACTTGGTGGCGCCCAGGCCGTACGCGCCCCAACGGATATAGCGCGGAACGGCGCGAATGGCCTCTTCGGTGGTGCGCATGACGATGGGGAGCATCAAGAGCGCGAGTGCCAGAGCGGCAGAGACCATCGAAAGGCCCAGGCCCATAGCCTCGACAAACAAGGCGTAGCCAAACAGGCCCATAACGATGGAGGGCACCGAGGCCAAAGCGTCAGCAGCGTAGCGAATGAGCTCGACGACCTTGCCCTGCTTGGCGTACTCGGCCAGATAGACGGCTGCCAGCACAGCGATCGGCGTGCAGATAAGCATGGCGAGCGCCGTCACGTAGACGGTCGAGACGATCGTGGGCCAAATTCCGCCCTCGGCGTTGACGCCCTGGGGCCAACCGAAGATAAAGTCGAGCGAGATGTGTGGCAGGCCGTTGATGACCACGTAGGCGATGATAGCGACCAGCACCAGCGTGGTGATGTAGGCAGCGGCACGAAACACGCCAAGCATGATCTTGTTGGACAGGTCCTTGTTGATGCGGCCCTTCTTGCCGTGGGAAAGGGCACGCTTGATGCGCTCGCGCGACGAGGTCGTATCGACCGTCGTGTCAACGGAATCGGACATAGCCTACCCCCTCTTCTTCTTGGAAATCAGACGGACGATGCCCACCAGCGTGGCGGAGATGATAAACAGGACCACACCCATGCCGAACAGCGCCGAGCGGTGCAGACCCGAGGAATAGCTCATGTCGAGCGCAATCTGGCTCGTGAGCGTCGAGATGGGGCTCGCAATGCTGTCGGGAATAACCGGGGCGTTACCTACGACCATGAGCACGGCCATGGTCTCGCCGATGGCACGGCCCATACCCAGCACGATGGCATCAACGATACCCAGCTTCGCGGCAGGTAGCACGACCTTATAGATGGTCTGCCACTTGGTGGCGCCCATGGCATACGATGCCTCGCGAATGCCCATGGGAATGGAATTGAGAGCATCGATGGTGAGCGTGGTGATGGTAGGGACGATCATGATGGCGAGCACAAACCACGCCGTCAGCGCACCAAAACCAAGGCCGCCGGTCAGTTGTGCGATAAACGGGCGGATGATGATCATGCCAAAGAAGCCGTAGATGATGGAGGGTATGCCCGCCAGCAGGTCAACGGCGGGGCTGATGAGCTTGCGCACGCGCTTGCTGGCAATCTCGACCAGGTAAACGGCCGTACCCACGCCCAGCGGCACGCCCATGGCGAGCGCACCGACGGTCACCAGACCCGAGCCGGCAAGCAGCGACAAGATGCCGTAGTGGCCCTCGGAAGGCGCCCACGTAAAGCTAAAGAAGTCCGCCAGACCGATGTCAGTAAAGACGGGCAGCGCCGAGTACGTGGTAAAGACAAAAATCAGGATGACGGTAACGACCGCCAAAAACGCGCAAGCAAAGAAGATCCACTGCAGCGCCTTCTCCTTGATATAGGTACTGCGCGATACGAGCGCCAGCTCGCGCTTCTTGGGTGCCTGAGCATTCTGCTCAGTCTGGGAGTTTTCCTGTGCTTCCATGCTACTCACTCCCCTTCTCGTCGTTGGTGACGGGAATAAAGCCCGCCTCGCGAATCTGCTTGTCCATCTTTTCGGACGTCACGTAGTCGATGTAATCCTGCGCACGCTGCGAAGGCGCACCCTTCACAAAGAAGTAAAGGTCGCGCGAGATGGGATAGCCGCCACTCGCGACCGTCTTCTCGGACGCCTCAACATGATTGACCGAGACAGCCTTGACCGAGGTCTTGGCGTTGAGGCTATCGACGAAGCCCAGCGAAATGTAGCCGATGGCCCCACGCGAACGAGATACCACGTCGCGCACCTGGCCCGTACCCGAAAGAACAGCCGAGCGGCGATCGAACGGCGTGCCATCCATCACGATGGTACGGAAGGCCTCGCGCGTACCGGACGCCTCGTCTCGGTTGATGACCTGAATCCTCAGGTCCTCGCCACCGACCTCTTTCCAATTGGTAATCTTGCCGGCGTAGATATCGCGGAGCTGCTCGGTCGAGAGGTTATCGACGGGGTTGTCGTCGTTCACGATGACCGCAATACCGTCGTGGGCAATGACGATGGGAGTCAGGCCCAGATCCTGTTCGTCGGCATTGAGTCCACGGGAGGAGCTGGCGATATCGGCCGTGCCGGCGCTGACGGCCTCGATCCCAGCGGAAGAACCCAAACCGGAAACGAGCACGTCGATGCCGGTCTCCTCCTTAAAGCCCTCGGCCGCAATCTCGGCGATAGGAAGGCAGGTCGTGGAGCCGGCCACGGTAATGGAAGAGGTAGAAGATCCCGAAGAACAGGCGCACAGCGTAAGCGTAAACACAGCGGCGCTCAGGACCGATACGATCTTTCTCATAGCATCATGCCGATCGCAGCATGGCGCCCACAGGTGCCGTCCTCGTTACGGTAGGAATAATAGCGGTCGTTCTGACGCACGGTCGAAAGCTGGGTATCCACGATATTATCCGCGTCGACACCGACATCTACCAGCGCCTCGCGAATGGCAGCGGAAAGATCAAGCATGCGAGAGGTATTCGCATCGATGCAAGAGAACTCGGCGGCAAAGCGATCCATGAGTTCCTGGGATACCTCATATTCGTCACCCAAGATATGGGGGCCGATATAGGCGGAAACGTCGCTCGCATCGCAACCGGCAGCATCGCAAAGCGCCTGGCACGCCTTGGCGGAAATACGTGCAATCGTGCCCTTCCAACCGGAGTGCACCACGGCAAATCCGCCGGGGGCCACCAGCACCACGGGAACGCAGTCGGCAAAGCAGAGCAGCACGGGCACGTTATGCGCCGTGCAGACGATGGCATCACAGCCCTCGGCAATCTGCTCGCGAACGTCCTCAAGGTCATCGGCGCCGTTCGAGGTCACCGCAACGATATGATCACCATGGACCTGATTGGGAACGAGCAGGTTGTGCTCGCACTCGGCGGCACCCATAGCCTCGAGCGCACGACGACGATTTTCTTGAACAGCAAAGGGGTCATCGCCAACATGCGAGCCCAAGTTGAGTGAGGAGTACGCATCTTCGGAAACGCCACCGGCGCGCTCGGTGAAGGCAAAGCGAACATCGGATGTCGCGCCCTCCACCAACGTAACTCCATCATGGTCGACACGCGAAACTTTGTCCGCACGTGCTGCCATACTAAAGCCTCCTAATAACACAAGTACCGCGGCATCGCCGCTACAGCCCGCGTTTATACGGCTGTCATACTTCTCTAAAAGGATACCTGCTGCGCTGGAGGCAATCGTAAAGGGAACGTAAAGAGATTGGAGGTTCTAGTTTACAAAGTCGAAATAAAAAGGGCGCGTCCATACGGACACGCCCCTGTGCACAACAATGCAAAGAACGACTTAGAAGCTACCGCGCTTCAGGAAGTCGGGAAGCTCGAACTGATCGTTGCCGAAGTTAGGAAGCTCGGTGCCACCGACGTTGCGGGTCGGAGCGGCCTGAGCCGGACTGGTGGCCGGAGCGGTGCGTTGCGGCTCAGCGGAGGCAACGGCCTTGCTCTGAGACTGCTGAGCAGCAAAGAGCTCGTCCTGGCGGTTGACGTTGGAGTCGGAGAAGCCCGTAGCGATGACGGTGATACGCACCTGGTCGCCCAGGGACTCGTCGACAACGGTACCGAAGATGATGTTGGCCTCGGGGTCGACGGCATTGGCGACAACGTCGGCGGCGTCGCTGATCTCTTGGATGCCCAGGTCCTTGGAACCGGCGATGGAGAGCAGCACGCGCGTGGCACCATCGATGGAGCTCTCGAGCAGCGGGCTGGAGATGGCCTGCTGGGCAGCATCGACGGCACGGGTATCCCCAGAAGAGGTACCGATACCCATCATGGCAGTACCGGCCTGCTTCATGATGGTCTTAACATCGGCGAAGTCCAGGTTGATGATACCGGGGACGGTGATGAGGTCGGTGATGCCCTGGGTGCCCTGGGAAAGGACGCCATCGGCAATCGCGAAGGCCTCGAGCATGGTGGTCTTCTTCTCGGCGATGTCGAGCAGCTTATCGTTAGGGATGACGATCATGGTATCGACGCAATCGGAGAGGGTCTTAATGCCCTCCTCGGCGCTCTTCTTGCGCTTACGGCCCTCGAAGGTGAAGGGCTTGGTCACGACGGCGACGGTCAGCGCACCGACCTCGTTCATCGCGATATCGGCAACGATGGGAGCGGCGCCAGTACCGGTGCCACCGCCCTCGCCGCAGGTGATGAACACCATGTCGGCGCCAGCGAGCGCCTCGGCAATGTCGTCGCGGGACTCATCGGCAGCCTTGCGGCCAACCTCGGGGTTGGCGCCGGCGCCCAGGCCGCGGGTAAGATCGGTGCCGATGTGCACCTTGATATCGGCATCAGAGATCGCGAGTGCCTGAGCATCGGTGTTGATGGCAACAAACTCGACGCCGCGGATGCCCTCTTCGATCATTCGATTGACCGCGTTGGTACCGCCGCCGCCGACGCCGACCACCTTAATGACGGCAAGGTAGTTGTTGATCTCTGTCTCGTGCATGTCGGTCCTCCGAACAAAGGTTATAGCCATAGCATGGGTCGACCCCTGCGCACATTAACCTTCAGGTTGAAAGTAAATGCAAAGGTAAACCGTATTATGTTTGCACATTATGAACGTATCAGTCAAATAATTGACCGTGAAAACCAAACAAACCAGATAAACGGCGTGGTATGGCCCCTCAACAAAGCATCAACCAGCGCTACGAGGTCGGAGCGTTCCTAAATGTATAGTTACCCGGAGAGCGCACATTGATATACGTTACGCCCTCTACCTGCGAAAGCAGCTTGGTGACTACGCGCTCCTTCTTGACGATATCGTTCGAATCGCCCAGCGACACCTCAATGCCGTTATTGAGGTTTGCCGAGATGGCTTCGACCGAAGGCGTGGAAATATCCTTGACTTGTCCCAAGAACTCGCTCGAAAAACCACGCACATAATCCAAGCCAGCCTTAACGGCCTTGGAGCTCACCGCCTGGCCGGAAACCGGAGCGACATCCGCCGAGACATCAGTCAACAACACCGCGCCATAGTGCTTAGCGAGCGCCAGCGCGGCATCAATGCCGGTCAGGGTATTTGAGCCCTGCCCTGTCGTGATGACGTTGCCCTGGCCATCCACTTCGACCGACGTCGACAGCGGGGCGATCCAGGTGTCATCATCCCCGATGGCCCAGGCAAGGTCATCGGAGCTGATATAGGCAATTGCGATGACCTTGCGCTCCATAGGCGTAATGATGAGCGTATGGGGGAACTGGCGCTGGACATCCACGCCCGAGACCCACGGGTTCTGCTTGAGGTCCTCGGTAATCTGGTCGGGATCGACGTTAAAAAGCGACGTTCCCTCGGGCAAATCGATCAGCTGGATAGCATCGTGCTTCGTCACATGCTCGCTGCCTTGAATCTGAATATCAGTGGCGGTAAACAATCCAGAGTTGATCACCACGACGGCAACGACGACGAGCACGGCCAAGACGGCCAGAACGCCGCCCACGATTTTGCCTTTGCCTGTAACGAGAGAAGCGGCGTCTGACGTTTTATTTGCCATCGCCCCAAGTGAAGACAACGGGTTGACGCCTTTTTTACCCGAAGGCTTCTTGGCGGTAGCCGGCACCGATGTCAGCGAGCGCGGTTTCGATGCGCCCAGCGTGCGACCCGGACGCGCCGCCTTAGTTCCCGTCGAGGGCTTAGGAGTTGCCATGGGACGGGCAGGCTTGGCGCCCATAACAGGCTTTGACGTCACCGAGGGACGCGAGGACTTTTTTGCGGCCGGACGATTACCGAGCTGAGAGCCGACGACCGGACGACTGGTCTGTCGAGCATGCCCGACAGACTTAGAGTGCGCGACGGTATTGCGTTGAGGTTTGGCAGGCGCGCCGGAACGCCCTCCGGCGCGGCGGAAGGTGGGTTTCGATGCTCTAGAAGCCGAGGAATTTAACTTCCGGTCTGAGCTCGATGCCATACGCCTCCCTCACCTTTCCGTGCACATGTCTGATAACCGCGGCAACGTCATCGGCCGAGGCGGTTCCGTTATTAACGATAAAATTAGCGTGAACGGGCGAAACTTCCGCGCCGCCAATCGAAAAACCCTTTAATCCACAATCCTCGATAAGCTTGCCCACACTCGCATCGGGCGGGTTGCGAAAGACCGACCCGCAGGATGCGCGACCCATGGGCTGCGTACGCTTGCGCCTCGTCAGGTACCGCTCCATGCGCTCGCGAATGTCGGCCTTGGGCGCCGGTTTAAGCTTGAGCACGCACTCGAGGATAATCTCATTGCGGGGAAGGCTACATTCGCGGTAGCCCCAAGTGATCTCGGACCCCGCATAATGCTTGATACCGGATGCCGGGTCAAACGTTACGACATCCTCAACCAGCGAGCCAATCCACTCGGTCCGTGTGCCTGCATTCATAGATATCGCACCGCCAACCGAGCCAGGGATGCCAACGGCAAACTCAAGGCCCGAGAGGCTACGCGACAGGGCATCGTTGACCAGGCGCGCAAACATCACGCCCGCACCGACCGTCAGCGTACAACCGTCATCGGCAACAACCGTGCGCTGAAACTCACGTCCGAGCGAAATGACGGCACCGCGATAACCGCCATCGGCAACCAGCAGATTGGAGCCCTTGCCGATGATGACCCACGGCACCTGCTCGCGATCGAGCACCGCCACGGCGCGGCGGAGGGCATGATAGCTATGGCACGTCACAAAGAGGTCGGCCTTGCCGCCGATACGATAGCTCGTATGACGCGCAAGGCGCTCGTCCTCGATCACATCCGTGTCGATCATGCCCGAGAGCGCCATGACGGCGTTAAACAGACCCATTAGACTTAAGCGTCTTTCTTGGCAGTCAGATACTCGATAAACTCGGGACCGACGGTCGTAACGTCACCGGCACCCATTGTGAGCAGCAGGTCGCCCTCGCCCACCATCTGCTCGAGCTCCTGATTGAGCTCAAGACGGCTGGAGCAGTACACGACCTCCTTGCCAGGATGCTTGGCGCGCACGGTATCGGCGAGCATCTTAGAGGTGACACCCGGAATGGGCATCTCGCCAGCCGAGAACACATCAATCAGCAGCAGTTTATCGGCATTGGCAAATGCATCGGCAAAGTCGTCGCACAGGGCCTGCAGGCGCGAATAGCGATGCGGCTGGAACACGACGTCAACGTGCTTGTAGCCCAGCGACGAAGCGGCAGCAAGCGTCGCCTTGATCTCGGTGGGGTGATGGCCGTAATCATCGACCACGGTGATGCCATCGATATCGCCCACGTGGGTAAAGCGACGGCGGACGCCCACAAAGCTCGAGAGCGCCTTGGCGGCGGCGTCGATGTCAAGGCCCAGGACATGGGCGACGGTGAGCACCGCCGTGGCGTTGAGCATGTTGTGGCGACCGGGATTGCTCTTGATCTCCACAGCGTGCTCAGTGCCGTCCTCAAAGCGAACGATAAAGTCGCTCTGGATGCCCTTGACATCCGGGTGCATGCAGACGATGTCGTTGCTCTCGGCAAAGCCGTAGGAAAGCACGTGACGGCCCGTCGACTTGGCGAGCTCGACCAGATGCGGGTCCTCACCGCAGACGATGACGGTGCCGTCCTCGCCCACCAGGCTCATGAATTTGGCGAAAGTTGCCTCGATCTCCTCGATACCCGAGTAGTGATCGAGGTGATCGGCCTCGACGTTGGTCACAATGACCACGTTGGGGTTCAGGAACAGGAAGGAGCTGTCGGACTCGTCGGCCTCGGCGACAAAGTAGTCGCCCGAGCCGTTCTTGCTGTTCGTGTCATAGCCCTCGACGATGCCACCGATCAGGAAGCTCGGATCCAGACCCATGCGGTCGAGCATGGTGGCGCACATCGAAGACGTGGTGGTCTTGCCATGCGTGCCGGCAACAGCGACGGTGGTGTAGCCGTGGCCCAAAGCAGAGAGCATCTTGGCACGGGGCCACACGGGAATACCAAGCTCGCGAGCGCGCACGAGTTCAGGGTTGGACTCCGGAATAGCGGTGGAGACAACAACCACGTCGGGCTTGACCTCGTCGATCGTGGCGGCCTCATGGCCCACATGCACCTTCACACCAGTGCGGGTAAGCTGGCGGATATAACGTGACGTCTTAAGGTCGGAGCCGGTAACGGCATAACCGCGCTCGTGCAGAACGAGGGCGATGCCGCTCATGCCGGCGCCGCCGATACCGATGAAGTGGGCGCTCTTAAACTCGGGCGCGGAGGTTGCAGTCTGGGAATCAGCCATGTGCTCGTGTACTCCTTGCGTAAACACTGCCTGTAACCCGTTAACTGTACCGCACCTACCGCATCAGCGCGAGGGCGACCGACGATATCCCGTCTAACTAACGCAAACCCTCTACCGCATCCGCCAGAAGAGCGGCGGCCCTATCCTGAGCCAGACCACGCGCCGCCTGACGCATGGCGTCGCGCGCCGCCGCGTCATCGACCAGGTGCAGCAGTTCATCGGCAAAGGCAAAACCGTCGATATCGGCATCGGCGCAGAGCACGCCGGCCCCGGCGTCGACCAGATAACGGGCATTGGTGGTTTGGTGGTCGGCCGTCGCATGCGGATACGGCACGAGCACCGAAGGTACGGCGAGCGCAGCGATCTCGGCCACGCTCGATGCGCCCGAACGCGAGAGCACCAAATCGGCAGCAGCCAGCATATCGCCCATGTTGTCGATGTAAGACTGGACGCGGTAACGCTTCGCCTCCTCGGGCGTCAGCGCCAAAGCGCGCTCGGTCTCCTCAAAGCCGTCGGCACCCGTCGAATGCAACACATAGAGGTTCTTGCGCGAAAGCAGCTCGTTTTTGAGCGAAACCACGCGCTCGTTGAGGTGCTGGGCGCCAAGTGAACCGCCAAAGACGAGCAGCAGCGTAGCGTCCTCGGGAACGCCAAGTGCTTTGCGGCCGCGAGCGCGATCGCCCTCGATCACCGAGCGACGTACGGGGTTGCCGGTCATGAGCACGTGGCCAGGGTCACCTTCGCGCTCAAAGACCGAACGCGCTGCCGGCACCGAGATGCACACGCGGGCGGCGTGGGAGTTCATCATCTTGTTGGCCAGGCCCGGAACAGAGTTCTGCTCATGCAGCAGATACGGAACGCCCGCGCCCTTGCACCACCCCAGCAGCGGAACCTCGACATAGGCTCCGAAACCGATGGCAGCGTCGGGCTTGCCGACCTTTGAGAAATGACCAGCGAGCGCACGCTTGGCCTTGTTGACACGCCACAGCGAGGTCAGCGCCGTCCAAGGACGGGAGCGGTCGAAGCCAGTGACCGTAATGGGCACAAAATCAAACCCAGCCTCGGGGACCAGACGACCCTCGAGCTTGCGCAACTGGCCCACGAACACAACGTGGTGGCCACGATCACGCAGCTCTTCGGCCAAGGCGAGCGCGGGGTTGATGTGTCCTGCCGTGCCGCCGGCTGCAATAGCAACGGTCATCTTATCGGTCATGGTAGTCCCTTCGTACACGCGGTCCCTGGTCGTCGGTGCGCAGACGCGCCGACGGGTCCGAGTTCAAATCGATTCGATTATATCCGCCGCCCGCGTTGCGAGGGCTGGGGCGCTGAGGACGACCTTGCGGCGCCGTTCGCTGACGCGGGCGGACTGCCGGCTCGGTCGCAGAGCCATCCAGGACGGTAAAACCGTTACGCGAAGATCGCTCGCCGCGCACGTGGGGCACGCCGGCGGTACTCTCATCCATAACGGCAAAGCTCTCGCGGCGACGGTCGTACTCATCGCGACGGGCGCTCTCGTACGAAACGCGCAGGATCAATCCGGCAAGCATAAGCGACACAATAATCGACGAACCGCCGTAGCTAATAAACGGCAACGGTTTGCCCGTCATGGGAAACACGTTGAGGATGCCCAACGCGTTAATCAAAAACTGCACCGCGAGAATGACCGCGGAGCCAGACGCCATAAGCGCGCCCCGACGATCGGTCGCCTGCTCGGCAATGCGAAACGCCGAATAGATCAGCATCGCAAACACCAAGAAGAACAGCACGGTTCCGACAAAACCGACCTCCTCGCCAATGATGGCCAGGATGTAGTCATTGTGCGCCTCGGGCAGATACGAGTACTTCATGGTTGAGTTGCCGATGCCACGGCCGAACAGACCGCCCGAGGCAAAGGCCATGATGGCAAGCGTAGCCTGATAGCCGTCACCATACTCGTCGGCCCAAGGATTCAAGGCAACCTGAATACGCACCATACGGTACGGCTCTGCAACAAGCGCAATCACAATCACGAGAATGCCGAAGATTAGCACGCCGATGATAAATCTGGGGTCGAGACCCGCAAACAACGCCATGCACATGAGGGTCAACAGGATGATCAGGACAGTACCGAAATCGGGCTGGATAAAGATCAGAAAGAGCGAAATGCCCAAGTAGATGCCCATCTTGCGAAGGAATTCGTTGATGTTGCCACCGGGCGAAAAGAAACGATCAAGCATGATGGCCGAATACGCAATGGCAAATGGCTTTAAAAACTCGGAAGGCTGGAACTGAATGCCGGCAATGTTGAGCCAGCGCGTGGCGCCACGGCTGCCTCTGCCCACCAAGAACACCAGAAACAGTAGCCCTATCATGCCTATGAGGAAGATCCTGAGCACGTCTTCCCCAAACCAACTGTCCGGCAAGATGCGCACGATGGCAACCATAGCCAGCACGCCAACTCCGGCAAACGCGGCTTGTCGAAACAGAAAAAACGTCGCCGAGCCATTCTCGTGCAGCGCCTCGACCGAAGACGCCGAGTACACCATCAGCAGGCCAAAGCATACCAAGGTAAACAGGCAGGCCATGAATATCAAACGGGGGCGCATGATACGGGCGGGAACGCCGGCAATATAGCGTTCGCTAAACGTCTGCCCGCCGCGACCGGAACGCGGTGTGCTGCGCCGCGAGGAAGCACGGTCCGAGTCGGGCCTCCTCATACCTTGTCGGGGGCTCTCCTCTCTCACCGGCAACCCCTATTCCATTTGCGATTTCGCCGCAGCGGCAAGCTGGGCCACATAGTCCTTAAACACGCGGCCGCGCTCCTCATAGCCCGAGAACTCATCGAACGAAGAGCAGGCAGGAGAAAGTAAGATCACGTCGCCACGGCTCGACAGCGAACGGGCGACGTCCACGGCATCGCGCAGGTCATCCGCCTGGGCGATATCCACGTCACCATCGACATCGGCCTCGTCCATAGCGGCGGTAAAGCGCTCGCGCGCATCGCCAAAGCAAACGACCGAGCGCACGTTGTCCATAACGACGCGGGCAAAGTCCGCAAGCGGCGTACCCTTATCGTGGCCGCCGAGCAGCAAGATCACGTCGTCATCGGGAAATGCCGTCAGTGCCTTCTCGACCGCATCGGTGTTAGTCGCCTTGGAATCGTTGACGTAGCGCACGCCGTCAATCTCGCCACACGGCTCCACGCGGTGCTCGAGCGGCTGGAACGAGGCCAGACCGCGGCAGACACCGTCGACATCGGCACCGACTGCCAAGGCAGCCGTGGCAGCGCACAGGGCATTGATAACATTGTGATGGCCCGAGATCTTGAGCTCGGATGTAGCGATGAGCGGGGTCTCGACACCCTTCAGACGCACGATCATCTTGCCATCGCGCACAAAGGCGGCATCCTCGCCCTCAGGCTCGTCAAAGGCAACCTTGCAGATGCGACGACCCGGCGTGTAGATGTACTCATCGAACTCGTGAATGCCGGCGTCTTCGACGTCGACAACCACCAGATCGTCATCGACCATATTGTCAAACAGTTTGATCTTGGCAAGCGCATAGTTCTTATGACTCTTATGCCAGCCCAAGTGGTCGGGAGTGATGTTGAGCAGCACCGCCACGCGGGGGTGGAGCTCGGTTGTCGTAGCAATCTGATAGCTCGAGAGCTCAGCCACAAACCACTCGTTGTGGGCTCGGCCGTCAATCTCGTTGACCGGCGGCTCGCCGATGTTGCCGACAGCAACGCTGGCCTCGCCGGCAGCCTTAAGCAGATAATCAGTCAGCGACGTGGTGGTCGTCTTGCCGTTGGTGCCCGTGATGGCAATCCAGTTATCGGGCGACAGGCGATAGGCAAACTCGGGCTCACCCATAATCTGGGCGGCATGCTCGCGCCCAGCCTTAAAGAAGCCCGAGAACTCCGAGATGCCCGGGCACGTCACGCATACGTCATAGGCGCCCTCGACCTGTTCGGTCCCATAGACAAACGACGCACCAGCAGCCTCGAGCGCACGCGTGGCGTCATTGGGCTCAGAGGTGCCACCGCCATACACGGTAACGGCACTTACGCGCTCGGGATGTGCCAGCGCCCAGCGGGCGACATCGAGACCGGATTTGCCCTGACCCAAAACGAGCAGGCTAAAGACATCAGCAAGAGACATGAAAGACCACTATCCCAACTGGAAGAACAGAGCAAGGCCAACGGCACCAAAGGCAGCAGCGATAATCCAAAAACGGATGACGACCTTGGTCTCGGCCCAGCCCTTCTTTTCGAAATGATGATGGATGGGCGCCATAAGGAAGACGCGCTTGTGCGTAAAGTGGAAGTAGACAACCTGAATCATGACCGACAGGGTCTCAACGATAAACAGGCCGCCGATGATAAGGGAGACGACCTCGGTGTTGGTCATGATGGACGTGCAGGCAAACGCGGCGCCCAGGGCAAGCGAGCCGGTATCGCCCATAAAGATGCTCGCCGGATAGCAGTTGAACCACAGAAAGCCCAAGCAGGCACCGGCACACGCGGTGCAGAAGATGGACAGGTTCACGTCTCCGTGCAAAAACGCCATGGCAGCCATGGCGAGCATGGCAATCATGGAGGTGCCGCCAGCAAGACCGTCAAGGCCATCGGTCAGGTTCACGGCATTAGAAAGACCGGCGATCATCAGCCAGCAAAAGACAATGTAGAGCCACGGGAACGAAAGGCCGCAGATGGTGGTCGAAAGCACGCCAAGGTCAATCGTCAGGCCGCCGGGAAAACGAATCTCGGGGGCGACGCCGCACCAGTTGACGGCAAGTACCGTAAAGGTGACACAGATAATGGTTAGGCCGATCATCTTGGCATGAGGCGTCAGACCGAGCGAGCGCCCATGCGTAACGGAGGTCAGGTCGTCGATCAGGCCCAGCACGCCGGTCGCCAGCGTGGCGAGCAGCACGAGCACGAGCTCGGTGGTGAGCTTGCCCATCAGCAGGCAGGTCAGCGAAATCGCAACAAGGATGATGACGCCGCCCATGGTCGGCGTACCCTGTTTAATCAAATGACGCTTGGGGCCGTCGGCTCGGACCTGTTGGCCGATACCCTCGACCTTCAGCAGCTTGATCCACCACGGCATGAGCAGCAGCGCAATGGCAGCGGCGATGCCAAGCCCCAAAAAAGCCTGATACGTTGGATACGAGGGATTGCCGAACATGGGCTAGCACACACCTTCCACAAAGCGGTCGAGCTCAACAAAGCGGGAACCCTTGACCAGTACAACATCATGTTTTTCAAGCGCGCCGCCCATGCGGTCGAGCACCTGCTGATAATCGGAGAACACCTGGATGCGGTCCTCGTCCATGCCCATCATGCGCGCGGCATCGGCCATAAGCTGGGCCAGCTCACCACCCACGCACGCCAGCATGTCGAGCTTCTTGGCGGCGGCATAGGCGCCCACGAGCTCATGCATGCGAGGAGCCTCATCGCCCATCTCGCCCATCTCGCCCAGGATCGCCATGCGAGACCCCGTGCACGAAAGCGAGCACAGCAGATCGAGGCCAGCAGCCATGGATTCGGCACTTGCGTTATAGGAATCGTCGATGACGCGGGCACCGCTCTTGGCGCGCTTGATCTCCTGGCGGTGACCGGTGATCGTGAGGCCTCTAAAGGCAGCATCGATCTGCTCGGGCGTCACGCCCAGGCGATAGGCAACTGCGGCGGCCTTAACGGCATTTGGGACGGACTGCACGCCGGGGATGGCAAGCATGGTATCGGTCGTCTCACCCTGGCCAAAATCGAGCGTAAAGACCGGACGGCCCTCGTCATCAACACGAATGTCGCGGGCACGGACCTCATCATCGTCCGAGACGCCGGCCAGCATCACATCGATACCAGCAGGCTGGGCGAACGTATCGCGAATGAACGGCGTAAAGTCGTCCTCACCGCCCAAAACCAGCAGCGGCAAGAAGTTGCCGGCGGCGCGCATACCCTGGACAATCTCGGCCTTAGCGCGGGCGATGTTCTCGCGGCTGCCCAAAATGCCGATGTGAGAGGTGCCGATCTTGCTCACGATGGCAAAGTTGGGATTGGCGGACTGGGAAAGGCGCTCGATCTCGTGGAAATGGTTCATGCCCATCTCGAGCACCAGGACCTCGGTATCGGCCGGAGCGGAAAGCACCGTGAGCGGCATGCCGATCAGGTTATTGAAATTGCCCTTGGTGGCCCAGACACGATAGCGCTTGGCGAGCACAGCGGCGAGCACGTCCTTGGTCGTCGTCTTGCCGATGGAACCGGTAATGCCAACGACCAGGCAGCCAAGCTCCAGGCGATACGCGTGCGCCAAACGCAGCAGAAACTCCTCGGGATCATCGGTCAGCAGGATGGCGCATCCTTTGTCCTGCGCCAGCGAGACCAGCTCGGCCTCGGGCTCACGCGTCATCACGACGGCGCCGGCACCCGACTGGACGGCACGGGAAGCAAAATCATTGCCGTCGACGTTTTCACCGGGAAAGGCGACGAAAATCGTCCCTTCCTCGACCTGGCGCGAGTCGATAACGCACCCGCGGCATACCCGATCGGCTTCTCCCGTCACGGTTCGGGCCCCTGTTGCGGCCGCGAGGTTGTTGACGGCGATCTCTATCATTGCAGCTCCCCTGTAAACCTAATAATGCTATCGGCGTATTGTATCCCAGCGCCGCACATGCGTGGTGCAGGGCATGTGAACACCCTCATATGGGACAACAAACCACGCCCCAAAGATTGTAACCCCCTACTTCGTGTGCGGGATACCCAGCACGTCGAGCGCGTTGGCCATAATGGACTGGAACGGCACCGCAGCGGCATCTGAGCCGCTCGGCGTTCCGTCGAGCGTGATATAGCACAGCACCTTGGGCGATTGTGCCGGTGCAAAGCCCATAAAGGACGACATGTAGTTCTCCTTGAGGTAGCCGCCGTTCTCGTCGGCACGTTCGGCCGTACCGGTCTTACCCGCCACGTCATAGCCGTCAACCGCGCCGCCAACGCCCGTTCCCTCGGACACGACCGTCTGCATGCACGATGTCACCTGGGATGCGGCGTCCTCCGAAATCGCGCGCTCGCCTTCGCCCCAGTCCTTCTCGTCGCCTTTGCTGGACTTATAGAAGTGCGGTGTCATCATCACGCCGCCGTTGGCGATGCCGCCCACGGCACGTGCGATCTCAATCGGCGAGACGGACAGTGCCTGTCCAAAGCTCATCGAGCCCAGCGTGGCGCCGTCATACTGGTCACGCTCCTTGACGATACCCAGGCTCTCTCCCGGAAAATCGACACCCGAGCTGTGACCGATGCCCCACTTGTCCACATAGGCGGCAAAGTCGTCGGCACCGATCTTGCGCCCCACTAGGACAAAGCCCACGTTGGACGAACGGCGCATCATCTCGCGCACATCCATGGTCATGGCATAGTCGCGCTTGTCGGCATCGGTGACGGTATCGTCGCCCACCTTGATGCTCGCCGGCACCTCAAACGACGTACTCGATCGCACGACGCCCAAGTCGAAGCCGGCGCCCGCCACGAGCGTCTTAAAGACCGAGCCGGGCTCGTAGGCGTCGGTGACCAGGCGCAGATTCATATCCTCGGTCTTGGCATTCTCCAGATCGGTCTGGTCGTAGGTCGGGTACGAGCAGGCTGCCAAAATCTCGCCTGTCGTAGGATCGGTGACCAGCGCCGAGCCGTTCTTGGCCTTAGTCTTCTCAACTGCCTCTGCCAGGGCATCCTCGGCCGCACGCTGGATATTGACGTCGAGCGTCGTCACGATATCAACGCCGTCGACCGCAGCCACCTTTTTATAGGCACCGCCCGCGATATAGCTGCCATCCCTCGCGCGCTCGCGTACGAGAGAACCGTTCGTGCCGGTCAGAAGCTTGTTGTATTGCTTTTCGAGACCCGTCAAGCCGTCGTTGTCTACATTCACTACACCCAGCACCTGCGATGCCAGATTGCCGTATGGATATACGCGCTTCATGGCCTGCTCAAAAAGCACGCCGGGCAGGTTCTTCTTCTCCAGCGCCGCAACATCGTCTTCGTCCACCTGGCGCTTGATATACACCCAGGTTCCATCGGACTCAACGAGCTTGCGGCAGGTCTTTTTATCGATTCCAGTTGCCTTGACCAGCGCCGACACTGTCTTGTCAACATCCTCGACAAGCTGCGGGTTCACGGCGATGTTGCGACATTCGACCGACGACGCCAACACGTTGCCGTTGCGGTCGTAGATGGTGCCGCGTTTGGCATAGAGGGTCTGCGCAAGCAGGCGGCGCGCATCGGCACGCTCGCGCAGTTTATCGGCTTCGACAATTTGATAGTCGGCAAGGCGAAAGACGCCCAAGCCCAAGCCAAGCCCGATGAAGCCCATGACGGCTTTGCGGCGAGGCAGAGGTGCGCCTGTGAGCCATTCGGTCGACGAACTCTTGCGCGACCTGGTGTTATGCACTTGAGGTCCGCCCGAGCCACGAAGACGCGACGCAGGGTCGTTGCCATAGGACGGCCCCGCGTTGTAAGATGGCCGACCCGTTCCTTGATAACCAGAACGTCCCCGCGAGGAGGGACGTCCAGACCCGTGGTCCCCGTCGGAACCGCGGCGATAGTCATTTGTCATACTCAGCTACCGTCTTATTTACTGAGCGGCCGCAGTCGAGCTAGCGCCCGCGGCTGCATCCTGCGAAAAGTCAAGCGTAACGCTCTCGCTGGGCTCCACCATGCCATAGGCGCCCGCAAGATCGCGAATACGTGTGTCGGCACCATAGACCGAATGCATGACCTCAAGGTTAGAACTCTCGTCGGTCGCCTTCTCGAGCGTGCTGGCAAGCTCTGCGTTGCCGTTGAGCACCTGGGCCGTGACACCGGCAAGTGCCACGCGGGCGACACCGATCGTCATGAAGACAGCCGCGATGATGCAAACCGTTTTAAGAACGCTCATGAAAACCGGGCTTACCGCCTGGTTTGCCTGACGGCCCGCGCCCGTGTAGACATCAAAACGCGGCGTGCGTTGCTCACGAGGGGCAACGGGCGCCTGCGGTGCCTCGCGGTAGGCGGGCATGGCGTTCATATCATAGGCGAGTGCTGCGTTTGAGGTGTTATAGCCCATGATATGCCGCCTCCCATCCCGAGTACGTTGGTAGTGTGTTTAAGCTTCGTTTATGGTGCGAGCGGGAGGTCCAATTTCGCGCGGTCGCGCCTACAGGCGCTGCGCCACGCGGATTTTGGCTGATCTCGCCCGAGGGTTGCGCGCAACCTCATCGGGTTGGGCAACCAAGGGTTTGCGGGTGATGACCTTGAGTATCGGCACGTTGCCACACACGCACACCGGAATCTCCGGCGGGCACGTGCACCCCTGGCTCATCTCCTTAAAGTGGTTCTTTACGATACGGTCCTCGAGCGAATGATACGAGATGACGCAGATGCGTCCGCCCGGGTTGAGCCACCTGGTGGCGGCATCAAGCCCCCTCTCGAGCACATCGAGCTCGTGGTTGACCTCGATGCGAATGGCCTGGAAGCTCTTCTTGGCCGGGTGCCCACCATGCCGACGAGCGGCAGCCGGAATGCCAGCCTTGATGATCTCGACAAACTGGCCTGTAGTTTCGATCGGTTCTTGCTCGCGACGGCGCACAATCTCGCGCGCAATCTGCGAGGCGAACTTCTCTTCGCCGTAGACGCGTAGAATCCGGGCGAGGTCGTGTTCGTTATAGGTGTTGATGACCTCAGCTGCGTTTAGGGTGTTGTTACCCGGATCCATCCGCATGTCCAATGGGGCATCTTCGTTATACGAAAAGCCCCTGCCAGGGATATCGAGTTGCGGTGACGAAACGCCCAAGTCAAACAGGAAGCCATCGACCCCGGGCACCTCGGCCGAGCAAAGCAGCTCGTCCAAGTTGCCGAAGTTGCCCTTCAGCAGCTGGTGCGGGACGCCGGGAACCTCGCGGTCCAGACGGGCACCAGCGGCCTCGAGGGCCATGTCGTCCTGATCGACGCCGAGCAAAAGGCCCGTCTCCCCCACCTGCGCGGCCATCTTTACCGAATGACCGGCACCGCCAAGGGTGCAATCGCAGACAACGGAGCCACTCTTGAGCTGCAGCGACTCAAGCACTTCGCCGAGCATGACAGGTTCATGCCGATATTCTTGTGTCAAGATCCCACGCTCCATCCGTTACTCGTGCCTTGCCCTTACGAGAAGAAGAGGTCAAGCAGAGCCTCGTCGTCATCGTCCTCATCGGCCGCGGCGCGGTCCCAAACCTCAAGGTGGTCGTAGTTGCCCACAACCGTGACCTCGCGGTCAAGGTTCGCCTGCTTGCGGAGAGACTCAGAAAGACCGATACGACCGGCGCTGTCCACATCCATCGACGTGGTGCGCTTGTTGATCGCCCTCATGAGCTTCTGGTCGTTGATGTCACGCGGGTTAAAACCCTCGTGGCCCTCACGACCCGCGAAGAGTCCTTCGACCCACTTATCGAAGGCCTCGGCAGAGAACACGTACAGAGCATCGACATCCAGGGCTTTGAACACGCGAACGTGCTCTCCAAGTTCCTCGCGAAGGGGTGCAGGCAGGGACAGACGACCTTTTGCATCGAGATTGCGCTCGTATGCACCAGTCATTCCCATGTGCGCCCTCCCCTCGGTTACTCAGATGGCACGTACGCGGGGAACCACCCCGCCTGTCGACGTCATTAATAATATGGGGAACTGCCCCATTTTTCAACACCTTTCCCCACCCCCTGTCTCTTATACACATCTGACGCTGCCGACG